>NZ_JBEZJL010000102.1:0-14783 GCF_040651755.1 Actinomadura sp. NPDC048394
CGCCGGTAAGCGGACGACCCCGGGGCCCGGGGGTAACGGGGGTTTCGAGTCGGACGGTACGTTGTTTCGCGTGGGGGGGGCGCCGCCGCCCCGGGGCCGGGATGGGCCCCGGGGCGGGCGGCGCCTGAGGCCAGGGGGCGGCGCCGGGTCAGGCGGCGAGGGTGTGCGCGGCCCGCTTGTGGCCCGCGAGGGCCTCGCGGAGCTGCTTGCGGCCGCGGTGCAGGCGGGACATCACCGTGCCGATGGGGGTGCCCATCATCTCGGCGATCTCCTTGTAGGGGTAGCCCTCGACGTCGGCGAGGTAGACGGCGTCCCGGAAGTCCTTCGGCAGCGCGCGCAGCGCGTCGATCACCTCGGAGTCGGGGATGCGGTCCAGCGCCTCGGACTCGGCGGACCGGAAGCCGGACGAGTGCGCCTCGGCCTGCGCGATCTGCCACTCCTCCAGCTCCTCGGAGCCGGCCCGCTGGGGCTCGCGCTGCTTCTTGCGGTAGGTGTTGATGAAGTTGTTGGTGAGGATCCGGTGCAGCCACGCCTTGAGGTTCGTGCCCTCCTGGAACTGGTGGAAGTTCACGTAGGCCTTGGCCAGGGTCTCCTGGACGAGGTCCTCGGCGTCGGCGCTGTTGCGCGTCATCCGCACGGCGCTGGCGTACAGCGGGTCCGCCAGCGGCAGGACGTCGCGCTCGTAGCGCCGGGTGTTGTCGAGGCCCTCGGTGTGCTTGGCGGCGGCCGGAACGCGCGCGGCGGGCTTGCGGACGGGCATGGTGACAGCGGTCATCATCGCTCCCCGTGGTCGTGACCCCGTGAGGGGCCGGTTGCTGGCGCGTGCTCGGCGGCACGCGCGTGCCGGGCGGAATGACCGCCCCCCGTACAGGTGGTACGCGCCACCGTTCCCGACGGGTTCGGGCCGGCGTTTGGCACGGTCCAGCGACGTGGTCCTCGCGGGGTCGTGCGCGTCTCCGGGGGAGACGGTCCGGCGTGGTCGGGGGCTCGGCTCCGCGGCGGCGCGGGCCGGGCGGCGGGTGCGCGGGCCGGCGGTGCCAGGGCGACCCCGGGGTCCGGGACGTCGCGGGCGTGCTCGGTCGGGCGCATCCACGCTTCAGTGGCTTCCCGATAGGTAAGACGCCGGAAGGGGGCCGGAAGGTTGCGTGGCGTCCGTCACATACCGTGGCGTGTCGGCCGAACCGGGCCCGATGTGGCGCTATAAGCGCGCTTTCGGCGCCTTTCGGGCGCCTGGTCGGCTGCGGGCGGCGTCAGGAGGGCAGGTGGCCGGCCAGGACGGCTCCGACGAGCCGCTCCGCGAACTCCTCGGGCGCCTCGGGGAGCCGGGCGCCCGCCGCGACCGTCTCCGCCCCCGCGAGCCGGATCAGGAACGCGTGCTGCTGGCAGCCGCCGAGCAGGGCCGCGGCGATGGCCGGCGCCGGAGCGCCGGGCGCCAGCCGTCCAGCCCGCTGCTCCGCCTCCAGGTAGCCGATCAGCGCGGCGTGCCCGAGGACGGGCCCGGCCGCCGGGCCTCCGGGCGGACCGGAGGGCGGCCCGCCGGGGGAGCCGGGCGGGAGCGCCGCGTCTGGGGCGCGGCCGGCCGAGGCCGCCGCCTCGCGCTGCGCCTGGACGGGCCCGTCCGCGCGCAGCCAGGCGATCAGGTCCGGGTCGGCGAGGACCGGCCCGATCATCGGCAGCAGCTCGCCGTAGAAGCGGACCATGCCGGCGGCCAGCCGGGTGAGGTTGCCCTCGACCGTCCCCTTGCCGGCGGACCCGGCGAGGGCTGCCATCGCCGTCCGCGCGGTGGCGGTGACCTCGCCCAGCGCCGCCGCGAACAGGGCGGTCTTGTTGGCGAAGTGGTTGTAGAGGCTGCCTTCCGAGACGCCCGCGCTGCGCGCGATCTCCTTGGTCGTCGCGGCGGTGATCCCGCGCTCCCGGATCACCTCGACCGCCGCCGCCAGGATCCGGTCCCGCATCGGCTCCCGGCCCGCCGGCCCCCCGCCCGCCGTCGCGTCCGCCACCTTGCTCGCCGTTCTGCGCGCCGCCACCTGCGCCACCTTCCCTTCCGTCGCCGGACGGTAGCACCCCAGCATACTGAGTGAGCACTCACCCGTGTCCGGCCGGGGCCGCACCCCTGCCGACTTCCCGAGAACCCGGGCGAATGTCCCTCACCCGAGGTAACGTCCCCTTCACCGCGGGTTGCCGGATGCAGTGCAGCATCGCCCAGGGGAGGGGTCCGCGTGACCATCGCCGGAAAACAGCCGCCGCTCACCGGGGCCACCGCGCCCCCGCCCGACCAGCGGACCGGGGCCAGGCCGCCCCGGTTCCTCGACCAGCCACTGCTCGGCGTCGTGAGCATGGCCGCCTTCACGCTCAACGAGCACGGCCGCATCAACCACTGGAACCACGCCGCCACCGAACTGTTCGGCGCCGGCCCGCTGCAGGCCGCCGGCCGTTCCCCCGCCTCGCTGCTGCGGCTGCCGCAGGAGCACCGCGGCGCCTTCGAGCCCGAGGTCTTCGGGCACGTCTGGTGCGGCGCCTGCATGGTGCCCCGCGCCGACGACGGCCGCCCCGCCGAGGTCGGCTGGTGGGTGTACCCCATCGAACCCGACGGCGACCGCGGCCCCCGCGACGTCCGCGTCCTCGCGCTGGCCGCCGACCTGCGCCGGCTCCGCGAGGACGGCCCCGGCCTGGCCATGGACGACGTCCTCGTCGCGGCGCCCGACGGCGCCGCGCGGCGCGCCGCCGGAGCCCGGCTGCTGCGCGTCGAACCCGTCCTCGCCCCGCCCCTGGCCGCCTCCGGCCAGGACGGGCCCGCCGGCGGCGGCCCCGCCGCCGACTCCGGCAGCCGCAACGGCGACGCCCCCGCGCACGGCGACGGCCGTGGGCACGGTGACGGCCGCGGCCACAGCGACGGCCGCGGGCATGGCGACGGGGCGCTCGTCCGCCGGCTCGCCGAACTGCTGCCCACCGCCGGAGCGGCCGCCACCGACGCCATCGTGTCCCGCGTGCTCGCCATGGGCCGGCCCGCCGTCTCCATCAGCGTCACCCTGCGGCTCCCCGTCGTCCCGCACATCGGCGACATGCCGCGGGCCCTGCGCATCCGCCCCCGCGCCGTCGCCCCGCACACCGCCGCGGCCGACCACGACGACCGGGACGGCGGCACGTCCGCCTCGTCCGGCTCATCCGGCACGTTCGCCACCGCGGGCGCGGAGGAGAACGAGACGCTGACGTTCCTCAGCGAGGCCGGGCAGCAGATCGGCGGCTCCCTCGACCACCTCCAGGCCGCCCGCACCCTCGCCGAGGTCCTCGTCCCGCGGGTCGCCGACTTCGCCGCCGTGCAGCTCCTCGAAGGCGTCGCCGCCGACTCCGCCCAGCCGTCCACCGACCTCGACGAGACCGCCGTGATGCGCCGCGTCGCCGTCGCCCACGACGACGAGCCCGGACACTGGGAGAAGATCGTCCCGGAGGGCGAGACGCTGGTGCTGGGGGGCGGCACCCCGTTCGTCCGCGCCATGCGCACCGGCCGCACCGTGCACATCCCGCAGGTCGACGCCGAGTACGCGGCCCGGCTGTCCGCCGCGTTCGGCGGCCGCGACCTGAGCCCCCTGTTCACCGGCCGCGCCCTGCTGATCGTCCCGCTGATCGCGCGCGGCCGGGTGCTCGGCACGTTCAAGCTGCTGCGCAAGCCCGACCGGCCCGGCTTCGACGACCTCGACCTCGCCATGGTCGACGAGCTCGCCCGCCGCGCCGCGCTCTGCGTCGACAACGGCCGGCTCTACCGGCGCGAGGTCCAGGTCGCGCAGGAACTGCAGCGCAGCATGCTGCCCGCCGACCCGCCCGAGGTCCCGGGCGCCCGCGTCCACTACCGCTACCGGCCCGCCGGGCAGGCCGCGCAGGTCGGCGGCGACTGGTTCGACGCGTTCCCGCTGCCCGGACGCCGGCTCGGCATCGTCGTCGGCGACGTCATGGGGCACGGCCTCACCTCCGCCGCGATCATGGGCCAGATGCGCACCGCCGTGCGCACCCTCGCCGTCGAGGACATGCGCCCCGACCTGCTGCTCCGCCAGCTCGACGCGCTCGCCCGGCGGCTCGGCGAGGGCTACGTCGCCACCTGCCTGTACGCCGTGTACGACCCGGTGGCGCGGCGCTGCAGCTTCGCCAACGCCGGGCACGTCCCGCCCGTCCTCGTGTCCGAGAGCGGCGAGAGCCGGGTGCTGCCCGTCCCCGCCGGGCTGCCGATCGGCGTCGGCGGCGAGCCGTTCGAGACCATGGAGATCGACGTCGAGGACGGGTCCCGGCTCGTCCTGTGCACCGACGGCCTGCTGGAACGCCGCGACCGCGACATCGACCAGGGCTTGGAGGAGCTGCGCGTCCTGCTCGCCGGGCCCGCCCGCCCGCTCGACGCGACCTGCGACACCCTCCTCGACGTGCTCGCCACCACCGCCCCCGCCGACGACATCGCCATCGTCGCCGTCGGCCTCGACGGCATCCCGAAGGACGACGTCGCCGTCTGGGAGCTGGAACCCGAGCCGAGCATGGTCCCGCGGATCCGCGCCCAGGTCGCCTTCAAGCTCGCCGAATGGCGCCTCGAAGCGGTCGAGGACACCGTCCAGCTGCTGGTCAGCGAGCTCGTCACCAACGCGCTGCTGCACGGCGCCGGGTCCATCGTGCTGCGGCTCATCCGCGGCGACGCCCTGCTCTGCGAGGTCTACGACGACGGGCAGGACATGCCGCACCTCCGGCACGCCGACGCCACCGCCGAGTCCGGGCGCGGGCTCCAGCTCGTCAGCCACCTCGCCGCCCGCTGGGGCACCCACCGCACCGACGGCGGGAAGGTGGTGTGGTTCGAGCACCGCCTCCCGGAGTGAACCCGGTGGCCGTGAACCGGGTGGCCGTGAACTCTGTGCGGCGGGGCTGCCTTGCGCGGCGA
This sequence comes from Actinomadura sp. NPDC048394, assembly GCF_040651755.1. NCBI lineage: Bacteria > Bacillati > Actinomycetota > Actinomycetes > Streptosporangiales > Thermomonosporaceae > Actinomadura > Actinomadura sp. NPDC048394. The sequence continues at coordinate 4,913 of NZ_JBEZJL010000102.1, forward strand.
ATCGCGTGGTCGGGGGCCCGCCTCCCGCCGGTGGGAGGTAACTGTCCCCTCCGCGACAGATAGTTTCCAACGTCCCCGTCCGCTGAGATCGATAGTGTCGAAGCGCATCAACGGCCCATCGGGGGACGATTTGGGCGAGAACCTGACCCTGCCGGTCCCGGAGACCCTCTACGCCACCTACGCCGTCGCGCTCACCGCGCCGATCCCCGACCCCGGCGAACTCGCGCACGACGAGATCGCCGCCCGGACCCGGCCCCCGCTGCGCGACCTCGCCCTCGGCATGCTCGGCAGCCCCATGGTCACCCTCGACCAGCGGCCCGCCGCCGAGTTCCCGCCCCTGCCCGCCGACCTCCTCGCCGCCTACGGCGCCTCGCCCGCCGCGCTCGCCGCCCTCGACGCCGCCTCCCACATCCTCGCCGTCCGCGCCGCCTACCGCCCCGGCCACCCGCCCGCCCACGAATGGGCCGCCCGCGCCATCGCCGGAGCCGTCGCCGCCGCCCGCACCGCCCCCGTCATCGACGTCTTCACCCCGCAGATCCTCGCCCACGACCACCTCACCCGCTCCCTGCCCGGGCCCGACGGCGCCGTCCGGCTCACCGACTGGATGCTCCTCCCGCACACCTCGGGCCCGCACGGCTTCTGGTTCACCACCAAGGGCCTCGCCCGGTTCGGCCTCCCCGAACTGCAGACCGAGAACGTCCCGCCCGCCCTCGTCGTCCCGTGGGGCCGCCTCCTCAACGGCCTCGCCCGCCGCGTCCTCGACCTCTGGCAGGACCGCCTCCGCACCGGCGAGCAGCCCCTCGTCGTCGACCTCCCCGAGACCGTCTCCGTCGGTCTCGGGGACATCGCCGCCGCGCAGGGCACCGACGAGCCCCTGCGCCGCGAGGTCACCGTCCGGCTGCGCCTCGACAGGCCCGGCGAACCCGGGACGACCGGCGAGCCCGAGGCGTCCGGCTCGTCTGGTTCGTCTGGTTCGTCCGGTGAGGCCGTGCTCACGGTCCTGCCCGCCGACGACGGCCCCGACCGCCTCGAATCCCTCTGCGCCGCGCTCTTCGGCGCTCAGGACGGCCACCGTTGACGGCCGTCCCGCTTGCCGACCCCCGCGTCCAGAGCGCAGGATCGTCACCGTGAGATTCGGCCCACGCGACCGTCCAGGCCCCGATCCCGAAGACACCGGCCCGCCCGCACCCCACCCCGGCGACGTCCACGTCGCGGGAAGGAGCAGGTCCCGCCCGGAGGAGCCCGCCGACTGGATCCCCGTCCCGCCCCCGCCGCCGCAGCCCGAGGCCCCGCCGCCCGCAGCCGAATCGCCTTACCCGCCGGGCACACCTCCCTCACCGCCGCCCGCCTCCGCCGAACCGCCATGGACGCCCCGCGGCGCCATCTCCCGCACGCCGGCGGACCCCCCGCCCTCCACGCCGCAAGAACCCTCCGCGTGGACGCCCCACACCCCTGAGACGCGACCCGCCAATCCCGTATCCGGGCCCGCGCCGCAACCCTCGGCCGCCGGGTCCCCGGATTGGTCACCGCGCGATCCAGAGCCACCCGCCGCCCCGGCATCCCCGCCGGACGCGGCGCCCGCCCCGTGGATCTCTCACGATTCGGCGGCACAGCCCGCCGCGCCCTCGCCCGAGCCCCCGGCGGCGCCGTCTTCGCAGTGGACGCCGCACACGCCCGAGACCCGGCCTGCGGCTCCGCCGGCCGAGCCCGCACCGTGGGGTTCACCGTCGGCCTCGTCGTCGCCTTCCGCCGCGCCCTCGGACGCTGCCTCCTCGCAGTGGACGCCGCACGCGCCGGAGACGCGTCCTGCGGAACCGGAAGGCGCGCCCGCACCCTGGGCCTCGCAGGCTCCGAGCGCCGAGGCGGCCCCGTCCAGTGGGGCCGCCTCGCCTTACAGGTCGGCTGAGGTGCCCTCGTCCGAGGGGCAACCGCGGCGGGAGACGCCGCAGTGGGCGCCGCACGGGACCGGCGTGCCGGTGCCCGAGGAGGAGATCCCCGAAGCGGCCCTCGAAGACGAACCGGAGCGCTGGGTCGTCCGCAAGCCGGGAGGCCTGCAGGCGGGAGCGCCCGAAGACCCGGCGGGGACGCGGAGCGCCGGCCGTCACGAACGCCCCGGTGCCGAGGCCGACGAGCCCTTCCTGCCCGGCAAGGGCCTCTCCGCCGAGCCGCCGCCATCGTTGACGAAACCCGACGTGACGCGGCCGGAGACCCCCCGGCCGCCGACCCGCAGCCTCTCCACCACCCCGCCGCCCGGCGGACCATCCGCTGCCGCGCCGCCGCCCACCACGCCGCCGCCCGCTGCCGCGCCGCCGCCTGCCGTGCCCCCGTCCGCCGCTGCCGTGCCGTCGTCCGCCGTGCCGTCGTCCGCCGCGCCGCCGCCCGCTGCCGTGCCGCAGCCCGCCGCTACCGTGCCCCCGTCCGCCGCTGCCGTGCCGTCGTCCGCCGTGCCGTCGTCCGCTGCCGTGCCGCCGGCCGCCGCTGCCGCGGACGCGTCGGCCGTGGCGCCGCCGGGGCCCATGACCGATCCCGGACGGCGCCGGGCGCTCGCCGACGCGTTCATGATCGAGTTCGTGGGGAGCACCACCTGGCGCGCGATGCTGGCAGTGCTGGAGGGCGCGTTCCCCGGGCTGGGCATGGCGGCGGCGCTCTCCGGCCGCGCCGACGAGATCCGTGGCATGACCGACGGCCTCGACCGCACCGCGTCGGTGAAGCTCGGCCTGCCCACCTGGCTCGACGACGCCGGGATGGTCTTCGACCTCAGCGCCCACCTGAACGCGCGGAACGCCCCCCGGACGCCGCTGCGGGCGCGCCCCGGGCAGCCGCGCGCGTCCCGCCCGTACGCGGGGGCGTTCGTGATCGACACCCTCGACCCGCTCCGCTACCACCGCGCGGTCGGCGGCCCGAGGGCGCCCCGCGACCTGCCGGAGGACGCGGCGCTGGCGACGCCGTCCGACCGGGCGGAGGACGACAGCGGCGTCGTGATCGTCGCGAACCTGACCTCGGCGGGCGTGCGGGTCCTCGACTCGCTGTCTCTCTGGCGGTACGCGGGACGCGTCGTCACGAGCACCCTGCACGAGCCGTCCCGGCCGCGGACGCGGGGCCGGGCCCGGCGCGCGCTGCGGGCCCTGCGCCGCGTCGTGGTCATCGACCCCGACCTGGGTGTCGGGGTGTGCCTGCAGACCGACGCCGGGCACCCGCCCCGCTGCCTGCTGGCGTTCGGCGTCGACCGGTCCGACGACGCCCCGCCCCGGTTCGTCCGGCCCTGATCAGCCGTCCGGGCGGAGCCACGACAGGTCCGCCCGCCGGTCGCCGGGGAGCTCGCGGAGCCGTCCCGCGAGCTCCCAGGGTTCGGCGGCGGGCGCCTCGTCCGGCAGCACGCCGCACAGCAGCTCGCCCCGGGTCCGGACGACGGCGAACCGGCCGAACCGGGCGATCCCGCCGCCGCTCAGGTGCGCCAGCTCGCCGAGCAGGGCGCTCAGCGCACCCGGGTCCTCGGCGTCGATCAGGGTCCTGGCCTGCGACAGCAGCGCCTCGGTCAGCTCGTCGGGCCGGCGGCCGGACAGGTAGTAGACCGTCCCGAGGTAGGAGCCGTCGGCCGCCTGCGGGGACCGCTGGTCGCGGACGCGGACGTGCAGCCCCCACTCCGCGGCGCACCGCTCGTACGCGTCGGCGAGCAGCGCCTCCGCCTCCCCCTCCTCGCTGAGCAGGAGCCCCGGGACGACGCCCTCCTCGCGGTCGACGCGTTCGAGCATCTCCCGGTGCAGCTCCCGCACGTCCTGCTCCACCGTGTCGAGGGAGCGGGCGAGCGCGTGCTGCGCCTCCCGGTCGAGGCCGAGGCCCGCCAGTTCCCCGGCGAGGTCGGCGGTCTCCTTCTCCAGCCGGTCGATCCGCCCCGAGAAGGCCTCCAGCCGGTCGAGGACCTCTGCCGACGCGCCGTCCGGCAGCGGCTGCGGGATCGGGATCCCGGACGGCTCGGCCGCCGCGGCGACCTCCGACCGGAGCGCCTCGTGCCGTTTGGCGAGTTCGGACAGCTGGGCGCGCAGTTCGCGGACGTCCGCCTGTGCTTGCGGGAGCCGCTTGTCGGAGGCCAGGTAGAGCTCGCGTCCGGCGATCGCAAGGCAGAGCAGGACCAGGATCACGGTGGTCATGTGACTCCTCGGGAGGCGGGCTGCCCTCTCGACCCTAACCATCCGGGACCCGGTTGGCCGAGACCGCGCCACATCTGGTCCGAAACGCCCGCCATATGCACAGGGGGCCGCCGTGCCACTAGCCGTTGCCGCTAACCGTGCCGCTGGCCGTTGCCGCTAGCCGTGCCGCTTCCGCGATCCCGTGGATCAGCGGGCTTCCGCCGGATCCGCTCCGTCGCGCCGGGCGCGGACGAGGGGGAGGAAGATCTCGTCGACGATCGACCGGATGCGGGCCGGCTTCAGCGGTTCGAGGTCCATGAGCAGGTCGTGGCGGACCAGGTCGAACGGCAGGGCGAGCACCGCGGGCGGGATCCGTTCGAGGTCGATCTCGCCGCGGTCGTGGGCGCGCTGGTAGATCGTCCGGATGCGGGAGTGCCGCTGGTCGCCGAGGATCCGGTCGCGCGCCTGGGCGGGGGTGAGCCCGGTGCCGGTCAGCAGCCCCGCGAAGGCGGCGGCCGCGGTGACGGCGAAGAACGCGGCGCGGGCCTGGCCCATGCCGGTCAGCGCGGCGAGGAGGTCGCCGCGCAGGGTGCCGGTGTCGGGGACGTCGACCGGGTGGGTGTTGCGGTAGTGCTCCAGCGCGGCCAGGACGAGCTGGTCCTTGTTGGCCCAGCGGCGGTACAGCACCGCGATGCCGGTGCCCGCGCGGGAGGCGACGGACTCCATGGTCAGCTTCGCGAAGCCGGCCTCGACCAGCTCGTCCCAGGCCGCGTCCAGGAGTGCGGCCTCGAGTTCGGGTCCGCGGCGGCGCTGGCGGACGGGTCCGGTGGATGGGGTCACGGGCCCAGTATAAGGAAGGTTTGCCTTCCGTATCGAACCGTCCTACTCTCTTAAGAGATGGAATCCTCTCTTAAGGTGGAGGCGGGACGATGACGGAGAGCACCGGGACGCGGCTCTCGCCGCAGGTGAAGATGGCCCTGGTCGCGCTGCTCGTGGGCGGGATCGCGGCGATCCTCGACTCGACGATGGTGACGCTGGCGATCCGCACGCTGGCCGTGAAACTGCACTCGACCGCCGGCACGATCCAGTGGGTCACCACCGGATTCCTGCTGGCGATGGCCGTCGCCATCCCGATCACCGGGTGGGCGGAGCGCCGCTGGGGCGGCAAGCGGGTCTGGACGGCCGCGCTCACGCTGTTCGTGCTCGCCTCCGTGCTGTGCGCGGTCGCGTGGAACGACACCGCCCTGATCGGCTTCCGGGCGCTGCAGGGCTTCGGCGCCGGACTGATCTTCCCGCTGATGCAGACGCTCGCGGTGCGCGCGGCGGGCGGGAAGGTCAGCAGCAGGCTGATGGCGGCCGTCAGCCTGCCCATCGCCCTCGGCCCCATCCTCGGCCCGGTGATCGGCGGCGTGATCCTCAACTGGCTGAGCTGGCGCTGGCTGTTCCTCATCAACGTGCCCGTGATCGCCGCCGGCCTGCTGCTGGCATGGCGCTTCCTGCCCGCCGACCACCCCGGCTCCCGCCCGCCCGCCGACCGTCCCGGTGCCCCGCTGCCCGTCGACCGTCCCGGCTCGCCTCCGGCCGCTGGACGCGAGCGCCCGGCCGACCTTCGGGCCGACCGCCCGGCCGACCGTCGGGGCGACCGTTTGGGCGACCGCCTGGACTGGATCGGCCTGGCGCTGCTCGCGCCGGCGCTGACCGGGATCCTGCTCGGCCTCTCGCAGCTGACCGAGGACGGCGGGATCGACCACGCCGGGGTTCTGGCGCCCCTGCTCGCCGGAGCCGTCCTGCTGGCCGCGTTCATCGCGTGGGCGTCACGGCCACGGCCCGGCGGGCGCGAGCCGATCGTCGACGTCCGGCTGCTGCGCGTCCGCTCGCTCGGCAGCGCGTCCGCGGTCCTGTTCACCGCCGGCGCGGCGATGTACGCGGGCATGTTCCTGCTGCCGCTGTACTACCAGCAGCTTCGCGGCGACAGCGTGCTGGACGCCGGCCTGCTGATGATCCCGCAAGGCGTGGGCGCGCTCGTCGCGCGCTTCGTGGTCGGCGCGCTGGTCGACCGGTTCGGGGCGCGCGCCGTGACGATCGCCGGCTTCCTGCTCGCCGCCGTCGCGACCGCCCCGTTCGCGCTCGCCGGGCCCGGCACGAGCCTGTGGTGGCTCGGCGCCGTGCTGCTGGTCCGCGGTGTGGGGGTCGGAGCGGTGCTGATCCCGCCGATGTCCGTCGCGTACCAGGACGTCCAGCCGGCGGGCATCCCGCACGCCACCATGAACACCCGCATCGCCCAGCAGGTGGGCGCGTCGTTCGGCACCGCGATCGTCGCCGTCGCCCTGCAGTCGCTCCTCGGCCACGGCGCCACGGGTGCCTTCCAGGGCGCGTTCTGGTGGGCGATCGGCATCACCGTCGCCGCGGTCGTCCCCGCGGTCGTCCTCCCGGCGGGCGAGCGCGACGAGCCTGCCTCGGACGGTGCCGCCGTGCGGCGTCACCCGAGCGATTCGTCTCCGGTGACGCGGTAGTCGAGGAGCACGAGCCGGTCGTCGATCACGGTGGTGCCGGTGAGGTCCATGGCGAGCGCGGGCAGCTCGGCGAAGACGGGCCCCTCGCCCTCGGCGCCGTGGATCATCGGGAAGACCATCACCCGCACGCGGTCGACCAGGCGGTGCCGGAAGAGGCTGCGGACCAGCGACGGGCTGCCGATCGTGCGCATCGGAAGCCCGTCGTCCATGGCCTTGAGCCGCGGCACGGCCGTCTCGAGAGGCTCGTCGATGAGCGTGGTGTTCGCCCAGGCCAGCGGCGGCTTGAGCGTCTTGGAGAAGACGACCTTGGGCAGCTCCGTCATCCGCGGGAACGTCGGATCGTCACCGGTCGCGACGATCTCCGCCATCTGCCGGTACGTCTCGGCGCCCATGAGCGTGACGTGCTCCTGGGCGAGCTGGCCGTGGATCCACTCGAAGAGCCCGGGCCCTTCGTAACCCCAGTACGCCTTCGGTTTCGGTCCGCCGCCACCGAACCCGTCGACGGTGCTGAACATGTCGACCATCAGCTCACGCATCAGCCCTCCCACCAGGTCGTCGTGAACACGAGCTGCAAGCACGGACTTCTGACGTCCGTCGTCGTCCTGTGCAGACCATGCGGGCGGCCGGAACTCACCGGTCCGCGGCATGCGATGCGCGTCGGCCGGCTTTCGTGCCTCGTGGTGCTCGGACGAGTGCCTCACCCTTGGCGTCGCCGTATTGAGGCCGCGTCAAACCGGCAAGTGCCCGTGCACCTGCGCGGATGCCGGCCGGTTGGTCAGCCGAAGAGCCCGCCCAGCAGGCCGCCGAGGACGTCCGCGGCGACGTTGCCGGCGATGTCCGCGGCGATATCACCGGCAATGTCACCGGCCACGTCGCCCATGGCGTCCAAGGCCATGCCTCCGGCGACGCCCGCCACGACCGCACCGCCGACCAGACCCGCGGTGCCGATCCCGGGCCCATGGTGGTGACGGTGGTGCCCATGGTGACCGTGGTGCACGTGGACGGGCGGCGGATACGGCCCCGGCCCCGGCGGCGCGGGCGGCGGCTCAGCGCCCCCGTAGTACACGGGACCCCCTGGCGCCGGCGGCGGCCCCGCCGGAGCAGGCGGTGGCCCCCCGTGCCCCATCACGGGAGCCGCAGGCGGCGGATACGGCCCAGGACCACCCGGCACATGCTGCCCCGGCGCCATCCCACCACCAGCCACGCCACCCGGCGGCATCCCGGAGCCCGACGCACCATGCGGCGGGATCCCCGCGCCTGGCCCGCCCGCCGGCGGCATTCCGGAGCCCGGCGCACCGTGCGGCGTCATCTCCGCACCTGGCCCGCCCCCTGGCGGCATCCCGGAGCCCGGTCCGCCGTGCGGCGCCATCCCATAGCCAGCCGCGCCGTGCGGCGGCATTCCGGAGGCGGCCGGTGGGAAGTCACCGGGAGCGGGCGGTGGAAAATTACCAGGGCCGGAAGCGTGGGAGGCCGCGGGCGGCGGGAATCCAGGCGGCTGACCGTGGTTCGCGGCTCCCGGAGCCCCGGGAGGAGGCGGCGGGAACGGGGCGCCCTGGCCTGGCGGCACGTTCGCCGCCGGGGGCGCGCCGTGCGGCTGGTGTCCCGGGCCGTTCGGTGGCGGGGGAGTGCCGGGCGCGTACGCGGGCGCGGCGCCGTGGCCTCCCATGCCGGGACCGGGCGGGGAGGCGAACCCCTGCCCCGGCGGCGGAGGCGGGAATTCCTGGCCGGGCGACGGAGGGTTCGGACCGCCGGGCGGGTAGGCGTGTGCGGCGCCGTGGCCGCCTGCGCCCGGTGCGGCGCCGGGCGTGGACGGTCCGAACTCGCCGGGCGGAGGCGGCGGGAAGCCGGGCGCGGACGGCCCCGGGGCACCGGACGCCGGGTAGCCCGCTCCCGGAGGGCCAGGCGGCGGGAAGGGCGAGCCGGCCGCCGCGTGGCCCGGCTGCTGCATGGGTGCCGGAGGCGCCCCCGGAGCCGGACCGGGCGGCGGGAACTGAGCGTTGCCCGCACTGCCGTACCCGCCACCCGGCGACGCGGAGCCGGGCCCGGGCTGTCCGGGCGAGGGCGGTGGCGGCGGGAAGGTCACCTGGCCGCCGTAAGCGGACCCGCCGGGCGGCGGGCTCGCATGGGCGGCGCGAGGGAGCGCGGCGGCCTCGTCGAGCCACTTGCCGATCCTGGCGTTCCAGTCCGTCTCAGCCGCTTCGGCATGCCCGACCTTGAACACGCCGAACGCCTCGTCGGACGGGGCGGCGCGGTCCTCGGCGCGCAGGACGAAGGCCACCTCGCGCGGGCTGGCGACGAACGTCAGCCCGATCTGGTCGAGCCGTCCGTGGAACGCGGACGGCGGCGCGAGGTGGATCTCCTGGTGGAACGGCAGGTGCCGGGCGACGCCGCGCAGCTCGGATTCCTCGAACGTCACGTGCCTGATCTGGAAGCCGAGCTTCGCGATGGCCGCTAGCACCCACTGCTGGGATTCCAGCGGCTCCACCGAGATGGGGTCGATATCGCCGGGATCAGGTTGCCCGGCCACGTCCACCTCGGTGCACAGCCCGATGGTGAAGCCGGGCAGCTCCCGTCCGAGGACAGTGGTGAACGGCAGTTCGTACGGCAGCGGGATGGAGAACGACAGGTCGCGTTGCCGGGCGGGCTCCAGGGTGAAGCGGCGGGTGAGCGCGCCGCGGTAGACCTCCGGGCCGGCCGTCTCGCCGCGGCCGTCGCTCATCCGCGGCATCAGCGCCAGCGTGACGTGCCGCACCTCCAGGGGACGGTCGCCGCCGCGCACGTGGACCTTGCCCGCCACGACGCCGCCCGGCTTGCAGTTCGGCTCCGCGAGGATCGTGTCGACGGACGGCCCGCCTGCCATCTGCCCGTAGGACACCGGCCGTTCCCTTCTCCCGACGCGCGGGACGTTCCCCCGCGAATGTCAGACGAACTCCACCATGCCATCGGTTCGCCCACCCCACCGCCCCATCCCACCGAGTCCGCCCCGCCAAGCCCGCCCGTCCGCCGATCAGCGCCGCCGGGTCCGTCCCGCCGGTTTGCCCCGCCTACTGGCCCGCACCTCCGATCAGTGCCGCTGGTTCAGGCTGCCGCCCCGTCCCGCCGGTTTGCCCTGCTGGCTCGTGCCACCAGGTCAGGCGTTTGGCGAGTCTGCCGGTCCGTGCCGTCGCCGGTCCGCTCCGCTGGTTCACCTCGGCTCGCCCGCTCCGCCGGGTTGCCCTGTCGGCCCGCGCC
>NZ_JBEZJL010000102.1:14883-33736 GCF_040651755.1 Actinomadura sp. NPDC048394
GCCGAGTCGCCCGCCGGTTTGTCCTGCTGGCTCGTGCCGCCAGGTCAGGCGGTTGGTGAGTCTGCCGGTCCGTGCCGTCGCCGGTCCGCTCCGCTGGTTCACCTCGGCTCGCCCGCTCCGCCGGGTTGCCCTGTCGGCCCGCGCCGCCGAGTCGCCCGCCGGTTTGTCCTGCTGGCTCGTGCCGCCAGGTCAGGCGGTTGGTGAGTCTGCCGGTCCGTGCCGTCGCCGGTCCGCTCCGCTAGTTCGCCCCGGCTGACCCGACCCGCCGGTTTGCCCCGCCGGTTCGCGCCGCCCGCCGATCCGTCCCGCCGCGCCGCCCGCTGGTCCGTGCCGCTGGTCTGGGCCGTCGGTTCGCGCCGTCGGTTCGCGGCGCTGGTCCTGGGCCTGCGGTTCGATGTGGCGGTTCGGGTTGTCAGTTCACTCCGTCGGCTGTGGTGCTGGTTCGTGTTGTCGGTTCGCGGGTCTGGGGGCGCGGCGCGGGGAGGGACGCCGGGTGGGTCATTCCTCCTTTGAGGTGACGGTGACGGGGGCGTAGCCGAGCTTCTCCAGTGGTTCGCGGATCTGTGCGGCGTCGCCCACGGCGATGATGGTGAGCGCCTCGGGGTCGATGTGCTTGTTGTAGGTGCGGGCGACACCGTCCGGGGTGGACGCGCGTACGGCCGCCAGGTAGTTGCTGGGGTAGTCGGCCCCGAGCCCGCTGGCGGACGCGTCGGCGAGTTCGGCGGCGACGGCGCGGGCCGTCTCGTATTCGGCGGGCGCCCGGTCGGCCAGGGCGCGGACGGACGACCCGTGCTCCTCGGCGTCGATCCCCCGGGAGATGATGCTGCGCAGTTCGGTGAGCGCGTCCGCGACCGCGTCGGCCGTCACCTCGGTGTGCACCGCGCCCTGGGCGATGAACAGGCCGCAGTGCCGCATGCGCAGCAGTCCCGCGCGCACACCGTAGGTGTAGCCCTTCTCCTCCCGCAGCACCGCGTTGAGCCGGGACGTCAGGCCGCCGCCCAGCACGTGGGAGGCGACCACCAGGGACGGCCAGTCGTGGTGAGAGCGGTCGGGCACGCCGTGCCCGAGGGCGAGGTAGGTCTGCACGGAACCGGGACGGTCCACCACGACGATCCGGGCGGCGGACTCGGGCATGATCCGGTCGGCGGTCGGGAGCGGCCCGCCGGTGCCGGCCCAGCCCTCCAGCGCCGCGGTGAGGGCCGTGTCGGCGTCGGTGCCCGTCAGGTCGCCCGCGACGACGGCGGTGGCCTCGGCGGGCACCACCGAGCCGTAGAAGTCGCGGATGTGGGAGCCCTGGAGCGCGCCGACCGAGCCGCGGGTGCCGCCGGTCGGGCGGGACGCGCGGGCTTCGGCGGGGAACATCACCGCGCGCAGTTCCCGCATCGCGCGGGAGCCGGGGTCGGCGTCCTCCTGCGCGATCTCCTCCAGCCGTTCGCGGACGAGGCGGCGCACGTCCGCGTCGTCCAGCGCGGGGCGGCGCACCACGGAGGAGAACAGCTCCAGGGCGGGGCCGAGCCGGGTCACGGGGACGTCCAGCGCGATCCGCAGCGCGGTCAGGTCGGCCGAGGCGTAGAGGCTGGCGCCGAGCCGCTCGAACGCGGCGGTCAGCGCGGTGCCGCCGCCGGGCTCGGTGCCCTCCAGCAGCGCGTGCGCGGTGAGCGTGGCGACGCCGTCCAGGCCGTCGGGCTCGCGGCCGGCGCCGGAGTGCAGCACGAGCCTGACCGCGGCGAGGCTCCGGCCGGGCAGGTCGACGCGCAGGGTGGCGGGCCCGGCGGGGACGCGGCCCGCGGTGCCGGCCGGGAACGCCCACGGCGGGACCGGTCCGGGCACCGGGCGGGGCTGGAGCGCGAGGCCCGCGGTACCGGGAGGCAGGTCGGGGCTGGGACCGGTCACGACGGCGTACCTCCGTAGGTCAGGGCGGTGCGGCCGCCCGGGGCGAGCCAGCGGCCCGCCATCTCCTTGATCGCGTCCGCGGTGACGGCCGCGGCCCGCCCGGGGGCGGTGAAGACCCGGGCGGGGTCGTCGAACTGGGTGGCGTTCTGGGACAGCGCGTTGGCGAGCCCGGTGACCGTCTCGGTCTGCTCCAGGAAGCCCCGCTCGGCCTGCGCGGTGGCGCGGGCGGTCTCGTCGGCGTCGGGGCCGTCGGCGGCGAACCGGGCGAGCTCCTCGTCCAGCACGGCGGCGATCTTGTCCGGTTCCGGCCCGATCGCGTCCACGATGGCCAGCGACTGCCCGGTGGCGAGCCGGGTCACGCCGGCCCAGACCTCCGTGGCGATCTGGTCGCGGCGGACCATCCGGTCGTAGAGCCGCGACCCGGAGCCGCCGCCGAGGATCTCCACCGCGAGCTCGGCCGCCTCGATGTCGTCGCCGCCGTCGGCGGGCAGCGTGAACATCGCGAAGTACGCGGGGGACGGGACGTCCTCGTCGAGGGTCTCGTCGCGCACCCCGGAGAGGGGCCCGAGCTCGCCGGGCCGGGGCGGCGGCTTCTGCGGGCCCGCGGGGATGCCGCCGAAGTACCGCTCGACCGCCGCGATGGTCTTCTCCGCGTCGACGTCCCCGACGACGGACAGGACCGCGTTGCCCGGCGCGTACCAGGTCCCGAAGAAGTCGGCGCAGTCCTCGAGGGTGGTCGCGTCCAGGTCCTCCATGGACCCGATCGGGGTGTGCGCGTAGGGGTGCCCTTCGGGGAAGGTGAGGGCGCACAGCCGCTCGAACGCGGTGCCGTAGGGCTGGTTGTCGTAGCGCTGGCGGCGCTCGTTCTTCACCACGTCGCGCTGGTTGTCGAGGTTGGCCTGGGTGAGCGCGGCGGGCAGCGTGCCCATCCGGTCGGCCTCCAGCCACAGGGCGAGTTCCAGGTGGCTGATGGGGACCGTCTCGTAGTAGTTGGTGCGTTCGAAGGAGGTGCTGGCGTTGAACGCGGCGCCGGCGCTCTCCAGCAGCGCGGCGTGCTCGCCTTCGGCGACGTTGGCGGAGCCCTGGAACATCAGGTGCTCGAAGAGGTGGGCGAGGCCGGTCCGTCCGGCCCGCTCGTGCCGCGAGCCGACGCCGTACCAGATGTTCACGGCGGCCAGCGGTACGACATGGTCTTCGCAGACCACCACGCGCAGGCCATTGCCGAGCGTGTGCTCATGCAGCGGCTGTTCTGCCACGGAGCGCTCCCGTCCGTTCGATGATCGGCTGGCGGACAGCACCGCGCGCGTCGGTGGGCCGTGCCCAGGCGGCGGGCTTGATCTCTGACTCACCGTACCGGTTGCGACCGGGCACGGCGCCTTCGCGCCGAACTGTGGATAACTCCGCGACGGACCGCCTTGAATGTCAGCAGAAAGGCCGACAAGTCGGCCGGAGAGGGGGCGGTCGAGAGGCTCCGGAGCCGGGCAGGCGCGCGGCCGGGAGTGACGAAGCGCGGCCGGGAGTGACGAAGCGCGGCGGTCGGGCGGCGGCGGTCAGGGCGCGGCGGCCTCGTGCGCCGCGATGGCGTCCTCCAGCGACCGGTGCAGTACGAAGATCTTGGTGAGCTGGGTGACGTGGAAGACGCGCCGGACCCGGTCGTTCACCCCCATGAACGACATGGAGCCGTCGCGCGCGCGGAGCCGGTGGTAGATGCCGACCAGCACGCCGAGGCCGGTGGAGTCGAGGAAGGTGACCTCGCCCAGGTCGATCACCAGGTGCAGGCCGCCGTTGTCGATGATGCCGAGCAGTTCCTCGCGCAGTCGGGGGCTGGTGAAGACGTCGATCTCTCCACTGATCTTCACTACGGTGAGGCCTTTTTCGACGCGGTGCTCGACGGCGAAGTCCACCGGTGCTCCCTCTCTGCCGCTTGTCGGGGGACAGTCCCCTATACCCAGTGAGGCGGCGCGTTATCCCTCAGGGCGCAATCCCTCAGGGCGAACGGAACAGCGCCCATACGACCTTCCCGTGGGAGAGGGTCCGCCACCCCCACCGGACGCTGAAGGATTCGACCAGATGCAGGCCGCGGCCCGTCTCGGCTATGTAGTCGGGCTCCTTGCGGCGGGGCGCGGTGGGGCTCGCGTCCATGATTCCGCACAGCAGCCAGGGCTTCTGGTGCACGAGCCGCAGCCGTATCGCGGACGGTGCCGAGCCCAGCGGGTCGGCCGGGTCGTCGTACACGCCCTCGCGGTGCACGTCGTCGCCCGGCCGTCCGCAGGCCGCCCTGCCGCTGTGCCGCAGCGCGTTGGTGACGAGTTCGGAGACCACCAGGCCCACGTCGTCGGCGAGCTCCGGCAGCTCCCAGTCGGACAGCCGGGAGAGCGCGAAGTGCCGGGCCTCGGTGACCGACTCGGGGTCGGGGCGGACGGTGAAGGAGACCGTCGCCCCGGCGAGCTCCGTCAGCGCGGTCACGGCCGCGTCCAGGCGCGGAGGGAGATCGCATGACTCGGGTATGGGCGTCGAGTGCACGGCATGGTCCCGTGGGACCGCCGGCCCCGCGAGGGGGCCGAGTTCCCACCGCGTGTCGTCGTGCGCCTGGCGTGACGTCATTCCCCGGACCCCGCAGAGTGATCTCGTTGTGCAGCCGTGGCTCGGAAGTCTCGTGCGTTATCCTGCGCATCGTAGCGTGCGAATGCAAGGCCCAATGCACGTGCATCCGGGTTGTGAGGGTGTGGGGCGACCGGGTTGCACGCGGGTGATCGGAGGTAACCGCAGGACACGGAGGCCAGTGGCACACTAGGTTCGCTGTCCGCCGAATAGCCGGGAGGTTGGGCGTGACTCCAGAGACGCCGGGAAGCGGGTCGACGGTTCGTCGGATCCTGCTCGGGTCCCAGCTGCGCCGTCTGCGCGAGCAGAAGGGCGTGACCCGTCAGGACGCCGGCTACGTCATCCGCGCGTCGGAGTCGAAGATCAGCCGCCTGGAGCTCGGGCGCGTCAGCTTCAAAGAACGCGACGTGGACGACCTGCTCACGCTGTACGGCGTCGGCGACAAGGCCGAGCGCGAGGCGCTGATACAGCTGGCGCGGGAGGCCAACACCCCCGGGTGGTGGCACCGGTACAACGACGTCCTGCCCGGCTGGTTCCAGACCTATGTGGGCCTGGAGGAGTCGGCGGCGTTGATCCGCACGTACGAGCTGCAGTTCGTCCCGGGACTGCTGCAGTCGGAGGGGTATGCGCGTGCGGTCATACGCCTGGGCAACGCCGGAGCCGCCGAACACGAGATCGACCAGCGCGTGGAACTGCGCCTGCAACGGCAGGAACGGCTCACCGGCCCGGACGCCCCGCGTCTGTGGGCGGTCATCGACGAGGGGGCGCTGCGGCGCCCCATCGGGGGGCCGGAGGTGATGCGGGGCCAGTTCGAGCACCTCATCGAGATGTCGAAGCTGCCCAACGTCACCATCCAGATCATGCCGTTCAGGTTCGGCGGCCACGCGGCCGAGGGAGGGGCGTTCACGATCCTGCGCTTTCCCGAGCAGGACCTGCCGGACGTGGTTTACGTCGAGAACCTCACCGGCGCCATGTACCTGGACAAGCGCGACGACGTCGACACCTATCTGCAGGCGATGGAACGCCTGTGCGTCGACAGTGCGACCCCGGAGCGCACCGTCGAGCTTCTTGGTGATTTTCTCAGAGAGACATGATGCTCCAGACCGACTACGACAACGGGATGCCCGCGACCAAGCTCCACGGAGCGCGGTGGCTGAAGTCCCGGCGAAGCAACTCCCAGGGGAACTGTGTAGAGATCGCCGAGCTGCCCGGTGGGCAGGTCGCGATGCGCAACTCCCGCCACCCCGAGGGCCCGGCCCTCATCTACACCCGCCCGGAGATCGAGGCTCTCATCCTCGGTGCCAAGGACGGCGACTTCGACCACCTCATCGCCTCCCGCAACTGACACTCCTGGAAAACCGCCAACAACGCCGTCCGGGCCTCAGGGGACCGTGCGGCATGTCGAACCGCGACGGGTCGGCTACGGTGCATCGAACGTCGACCCGTCCGCCAATGCGAGAAGCGAACACGGCAGAGGCCACCCAGGCGCGAGGGTGGCCTTTTCTTCTGCCCTAGGAGCTCGCCCTGCCCGCCCTACCGTCGTCTGCCCTATCCGTCGCGCGCCCTATCCGCTCGTGCGCGGACGCCGGGTCAGCCGCAGTTGCCGTAGGGGGCGGTGGCGCCGTTGCCGCCGAAGCGGACGCACACGCCGGGCGCCTTCACGTACACCGGTCCCGCGTACCACGCGTACGAGCCGCTGTCGCCGGTACGGCTGCCGCCCTGGGCCTGTAGCCACACCGATACGGCAGAGGCCTTGCCCACGTTCTTGGTCTTCATCGTGACGGCGCAGTTCTTCTGGGTGCTGCTGCTGTACAGCAGGTAGGCGGTGCCCCCGGAGCCGGCCACGGAACGCTGCACGTTGTAGCCGCTGCCGCACGCCTGCTGTGGCGTGTACTTGTTGGGCGGCTCGTGGACGGGCGTGGACGCGCCGCCACCGCCACCGGTGCCCTGGGTGGGCGTCGAACCGCCCGGCTGCTGCTGCTTGCCGCCCTGCTTCTTGTTAGGGGCGGTTGGGTCCTGCCCTTGCCCCTGCCCCTGCTGCTTGCCCTTGCCGGGCTGCTTCGGCTTCGCCGGGCCGTTCGCCGATCCGGCGGTACCGCCCGCGCCGGACGAGCCGTCGTCCGCGCCCGGGCTCCGGTCGGAGGCCGCCACGCCCTGGTTGTCATGCCCGCCGCCGCCCGACTTCGTCGCGGCCCATACCGCGCCGCCGCCCACGAGGACCGCGGCCACCGCGACCGCGGCCGCGATCGGCACGAGACGCCGTCCGTGCTTCCCGCCGCCTGCCGGCTGCGCGTAGGGCGGCCCTGGAGGGCCCGGAGGAGCCGGCAAGGGTGCGTAGTGGGCCTCGGCCGGCTGCGGCGTCATCTCGCCGTACGGGGGCGGTTGCGGCGCCGTCCTGTTCCGCGGGCCGGTCGGGTCGGTGACATGGTCGGGCGGCAGGAACGCCCCCGCCATCACCGAGGGCGGAGCGTTCGGGTCCGTCGACCCCGGATGGCCCGGCGCCGCATTGTCCACAGGGAGCCCTGGGAACGCGGGCAAGGGCGGCACTACAGCGGCCACTTGGGAGGTGCCACTGGCTGCTCCTACGAGACGCTCCTGCGCCTCCCGGGCGGTGGGGCGCTGCGAAGGCTCCTTGGCCAGGCACGCCAGCACCAGATCGCGCATCGGACCGGACAGGTCGCCGATGTCCGGTTCACCGGTGATGATCCGGTGCATGACGGTCGCCATCTCGTCATTGCCGAACGCGGGCCGTCCGGTGGCGGCGAACACCATGGTGGTGCCCCAGGCGAACATGTCCGAGGCCGGTCCCACCTGGCCGCCGGTGAAGTGCTCGGGCGCCATGTAGGCGGGTGTACCGACGTTCTGGGTCTCACCCGCCGCGCCCAGCGCGCGCGCCACCCCGAAGTCGATGACGCGGGGGCCGTCCGGGCCCACCATCACGTTGTGGGGCTTGAAGTCGCGGTGCACGATCCCGGCCTGGTGGATCGCGGTGAGCGCCGTCAGCGTGCTGATGGCGAGGCGCTCGAGCGCGCCGCCGGTGCGGGGACCCTCCTCGCGCACCACGCGGTGCAGGGACAGTCCGGGGACGTACTCGCTGACGATGTACGGCTGGTCGCCCGCGAGGTCGGCGTCGAGGACCTGCGCGGTGCAGAACCGGGCCACGCGCTTGGCGACCTCCAGCTCCCGCACGAACCGTGCCCGTGCGGCCTCGTCCCCGGCGAGCCCGCCGTGCAGAAGCTTGATCGCGACGTGGTCGGAGGAGCGGACCGCCGCGTCCGCGCCGGCCGGCCGGCCCAGGAAGACCGCGCCCTGCCCGCCCTCGCCCAGGCGGCCCAGGATCTCGTATCCGCCCAGCTCGGTCGGGTCGCCCGACCGCAGCGGATGGGCGTCCGGCATCGTCCTGTCCGTCACACCACTCGCTCCCCGTTGCTTCCGATTCGTCCCGCAAGACTATGGCCAACGATGGTATGCGCTTCGGGAAACGGTTGATCTAGCACCTCCTCCCGGCATGCCGAAGCCCTCGCGCGGATGCGCGAGGGCTTCAGGTACGGCGGCCGGATGTGGTCGCGCGCGCTGGGGTCAGGCCGGGTCCGGCGCCCGCCGCTCGGGCTGCGGCTGCTCGTCCCGGCCGGAGGAGCGGCCCGGTGGGCCCTCCGGGGCGTGGTGTCGTTCCAGGCGTGCGGCGACCGCGAGGGCGCGCAGCGAGGTGGACTTCACGTGTTTGCGGCCGTGGTCGATGCGGGGCCGAAGGATGCTGCTGGGCATGGCTCGCCTCCAGGGGGGTCGTCGTGGACGTGACGTGCGTGCTACCCCGTCGGCCGGGGTTCGCACGTTAGTTGCAACCGCAAGATCCATCCGGCTATTCCGAGTGATCGTTCCGTTTAGCGGCGAATGTCCCAGCTTGGGGGTCGCTCGGAGCTACCTAGGTTGTATTCCTAACTAGCTTGCTCTACCGTCTAGATCGTCATCCTGGATGAGACGAAGGTGGTCCGGTGCAGATCTCGCCCGACTTCTCACCCCTGGGGCTGGGCCTGGCGGTGCCCCTGATTGGTTACGTGCTGGCCGAAGGCGTGTGGGGCAAGCGGTCCTACGACCGCATGCGGCGGCGGCGCGACCAGGACCCGAACGCGCTGATCGGCATGTTCCGCCAGTGGATCTCAGGTTCGTGGTGGGCCGCCGCCCTGGCCGTGCTGATGCTGCTCGTCTCACCCGGCGTCCACTTGTCGGACATCGGGGTCCGTGCGCCGCAAGAACCGTCCTTCGCCATCGGTGCCGTGGGCGCGATGGTCGTGGCCATGCCGCTGCTTGCGTGGCTCGTCCACCGGAGCGTGCGTGCCGGCAGGAGCCCATCGAAGAACAGCCAGATCCAGGAGATGCTCCCTAGGACGTCCATCGAGCGCTGGTACGCGCTCGCCATGGCCGTCACCGCGGGCGTCTCCGAGGAGCTCGTGTACCGGGGCTTCCTCATCGCCTTGGGGGTCGACGTCCTCGGCCTGAGCGTGACGATGGCGGCCGCACTGGCATTGGCCCTCTTCACCGTCGGGCACGTGTACCAGGGATGGGCCGGCATGATCCTCGTCGCCGCGGTCGGTTGCTCGCTGACCTACCTCTACCTGTCGAGCGGCAGCCTTCTCGTGCCCGTGTGCCTGCACATCTTCATCGACGTGCTCAGCATGGTGGTCGTCCCCTGGATCACCGTGAAGGCGCGTGAGACCGATGTCGTCCCTGCAGGGAGCTAGTTTGTGCCCCCGTCCCTACGGCTGTGAGGATGGCCGCCATGGTCGCCGACCGACGCGCTAGCTGGCTCAAGGGCGTCCTCGATCTGCTGGTGCTCGCCAGCCTCACGAACGGCGAGAGCTACGGATACGAGATCGCCAAGGTGCTCGCCAAAGCGGGCCTGGGGCAGATCAAGGGCGGCACCCTCTACCCGGTGCTCAACCGCCTGGAAGAGGCCGGCCTCGTCGCCGCCGAGTACCGGGTCGCCGAACGGGGTCCGGGACGCCGCTACTACAACCTGACGGACGAGGGGCGCGCGACATTGGCCGAGCAGGGGGCTCTCTGGCTGGCGTTCGACGGGTCAGTACGGGACGTGCTCGCGCAAGGAGGGATCCGATGACGACCCCCTACTTCGAGGACCTCGCGGAACGGCTGCGCGACAGCGGCGTCCCCGCGGACGAGGTGTCGGGCACGGTCGACGACCTTGCCGCGTACATAGCCGAGTCGGGGACGTCCCCAGAAGAGGAGTTCGGTCCCGTAGAGGAGTTCGCCGCGCGGCTGGCTCCGCCAGAGGACGACGGCCCCGAACCGGACGCGTCCGCGCAGACGTGGCGCTGGACCGCCGACGCCTTCCAGGACAGGGCCATGCTGAACCGGTTCGGCGACGAGGGCTGGGAGGTCGAGCGGGTCGATTCGGTCGGCCGGTTCGTCTGCCGCCGCGACGGCGAGCATCCGCAGCGTTGGGAGTACCGCCGCGAGACCGTCCTACCTGGCCGGCGTAAGGCCGTCGAGCAACGCCTCGCACCGGACGGCTGGGAGCCGTGCGGCAACTGGATGCAGTTCGAGTACTTCAAGCGCCCCAGGGCCGCGAGCCTAGGGCCGAACGCCGAACTGCAGGCACCGCCCGAGATTCCGGCCAAGCGCTTCTTCTGGAGCAGGCGCTTCTACACGTTCGCCTCCTGCTACGCGGCCTTCGTCGTCGTCGCCTGCGCCGGGTGGCTCGCCTTCGCGCCGGCGGAATCGCGCACCGGCTTCCTTGTGGGCTTCCTCCTTGGTGCGGCCATCGCGGCGGTCCTGATGACCGTCCGGCTATGGCAGGAGCACCGCCGCCACGTTTCCTGACAGCTTCCCAACACGCGCGATGCCAACGGCGTAAGGATTCCTCTACAGTCGTTCGCCGAGCCACCCATGCCCCCAGGGGGAGAAGGCGATGCGCGCGATCGGACTCGTAGCGGCGGGCGTCTTACTGGCGTCCTCATGCCCGGCCTTACCGGCGTCCGCCGCCGGACCGGCCACCGCGGCCGCAGGCCCGATGACGGAACCCACACCGAAGTCCTCGCCGACGAAGAAGCCCTCGACGAAACCCACGTCGAAGCCGTCCGCCAAGCCTTCCGCTAAGACCACCCCTACGCCGTCCACTAGTGCGCCGCCACCTGTGTCTCAGACGCCGGTCACATGCGACCTGCCGCGCGGCTACCGCGGTGCGATCGAGGAACCCTGGGCTCAGAAGCGGCTCGCCTTCCAACGCGTGTGGGGCCTGACCCGTGGACAGGGCGTGAAGGTGGCCGTCGTCGACAGCGGTGTGGACACCGGCCACACGATGCTGGACGGACGCGTCGTCGACTACACCGACCTCACCGGAACGGGCAAGAAGGACTGCGCCGGCCATGGCACCGGCGTAGCCGCGCTCATCGCCGGACGCGACCTGGCCGCCCAGGGGATCCCGCTCACCGGCGTCGCGCCCGCGGCCCGGCTCGTCATCGTCAAGCAGCAGAACGCCGACCGCGACGAGAACGGCGGCGAACGCCTTCCCAACGCCATCCGTAAGGCGGCCGACGCCGGCGCTCAGGTCATCAACGTGTCCATAGCGGCCGCCCCGTCCTCGGCCCTGGAACAGGCCGTCCGCTACGCGCAGGACCACGACGCGGTCGTCGTCGCCGCAGCGGGCAACGCCACCAAGGACGACGGGAACGACGGCCCCGCCTACCCGGCGAGCTATCCGGGCGTCATCTCCGTCGCGTCACTGGGGGAGGACGGCCACCGCATCGAGTCGTCCGGTCTCCAATCCCGGGTGGATGTCGGCGCGCCCGGCAAGGACCTCACCATCCCGTGGCCCGGCGGCGGCTACAACCCCCAGGCGGAAGGGACGAGTTTCGCAGCCGCCTATGTGTCAGGTGTCGTAGCGCTGGTACGAGCGAGCCACCCCGCTCTGCACCAGGACCAGGTCGTTCGACGCGTTCTGTCGACGGCCGACGGCAATGTAGGCGACGGCACAGGGCGCGGCATGGTGAACCCGACGCAGGCCGTCACCGCGATAGTGCCCGGGGAGGACACCCCTGGCGCGGCGACCGCGCAGCCCGCACTGCACCCGGCGAAGCTGGCGGCACCATCGCATCCGGACGCCCATACCACCGACGTTGCCATAGGCGTCGCGGCAGGTGCCGTTGGGCTGGCGGCACTGGCGGCGCTGTGCGGCATCGTCGTCCCCATGGGGAAGCGCCGCGGATGGCGTCCCGGGCGGGTCGTCCTAGGCGACCGGGAAGAGGACGAGGAGCCGATCGTCACCGGTACCGAGGGCGGCACCATCGGCGCCCACCATTGAGCCGCCCCACTGATTGAGCCGCCCTGCCGATTGAGCCGCCTGGTCAGTCGTCCAATATGGCGGTCTGCACCAGGCGTGCGCCGTTCCGCCTGTCGGTGAGGGTGCCGCGTCCCACCGGCAGCGGTGTTGGACGTACCTCGCCGAAGAGCGCCCCCTCCTCCTTGCTGCCGGACATGATGAGGGCCGGTGCGGCCAAGTCCTTCAACTGCTGGATGACAGGGTCGTACATGGCGCGGCCCATACCACCCATGGTCCGGGACAGGACGAGGTGGAGGCCGATGTCGCGTGCCTGGGGGAGCAGGTCCAGCAGTGGTAGCAGCGGGTTGCTCGCAGTGGCGACGAGGTCGTAGTCGTCGACGACGACGAACACATCGGACCCCTTCCACCAAGACCTCTTACGCAACTGCTCCGGGGTGAGGTCGGCGGGCGGCAGGCGGTCGTTGAGCGCCTCGACCAGGTCGGTCACCAGTTCCATTGCGGCGGACGCCGATGCGGCATAGCCGACGCGGTGGTCGGTGTCGGCCGTGTCCAGGAGCGCGCGCCTGTAGTCGATGAAGACCAGCCTCGCCTCGTCCCGGCCGTGCCCCGCCACGATGCCCTCGGTGATCAGGCGCAGCAGGTTCGACTTGCCGCACTCGGTGTCGCCGACGACCACGAAATGCGGGTCGGCGGCGAAGTCAAGCAGGACCGGCGCCAGGGCGTCCTCGTCGATCCCGACGGGGACCCGCCATTTCGGCGTCTCAGCGTCCCCGAGAGCGTCCCGCAGGGCCGACGACGGCAGCAGGTCCGGCAGGAGCCGCACGGGCGGCGCCTGGGGCCCCTGCCACGCTCCCGCGACCGCCTCCACCATCTTCGCCACGCCGTCGCCGAGGTCGTCCGCGGAGCCGATCCCGTCCAGCCGCGGCAGCGCGGCCAGGAAGTGCAGGCGGTCGCGGGTGAGGCCGCGCCCAGGACGCCCCTCGGGGACGTTCTCGGCCAGCCGCCGGTCGATCTCCGACTCGTAGGAGTCGCCCAGTCGGAGTTCCAGCCGCGTGCCGAACACGTCCCGGATCCCCATTCGGAACTCCGACCACTTGCCGGCCGTCGCCACCACGTGCACGCCGAAGCCGAGCCCACGCGCCGCCATGTCGGTGATGACCTCCTCCAGGTGCTCGTACTCCTGGCGTAGCGTCATCCACCCGTCCACTACGAGGAACACGTCTCCGAACCCGTCACCGGGGATCTGACCGGCCGCCCGTAGACGCCGGTACGTCGCGATGGTGTCGATGCCCTGCTCGGCGAAGTCGCGCTCACGGCGCTCAAGGAGCGTGGACACCTCGGCGACCGTCCTGCGGACGCGGTCGGCGTTGAGCCGGTTGCTTACACCGCCCACATGCGGCAGCCCCGAAAGGCCGCCGAGCGTGCCGCCACCGAAGTCCAGGCAGTAGAACTGCACCTCCTCCGGTGTGTGCAGCAATGAGAGCGACGTGATGAGCGAACGCAGCATCGTCGACTTGCCCGTTTGCGGCGCGCCCGCGATCCCCACGTGCCCGGCCGCCGCCGACAGGTCCACCCAGAAGGGCACGCGCTGCTGGTCGAAAGGCCGGTCGACGATCCCCACCACGGCGGCGAGACGACCACGGCCCTCCCAACCCGCTGCCGTGAGCCCCTGCTCGCGCGTAGGCGTCAGCGGAGGAAGCAGTTGGTCGACCGTTGGGGGGACGTCCAGTGGCGGCAGCCAGATGCGGTGGGCTGCAGGCCCCTGCCCTGCGAGCTGGTCGATGACGGCCTTGAAGAGGGTCTCGCCCGACTCCTGCCCGGCATCGGGCTGCTCCAGCGCCGGCTGGTGCGGAGTCTGCGGCGGAACATAGGCCGTGCTGTAGGGAATGATCTGCCGCGGCGTCGCCGTACCGGCAGCGGCCGTCTGTGTCCGCTCCTCTTCTTCGACCGGCCCCGACACGTACGCCGCCTTGAACCGGACCATGTCGCTGACGTCGACCTTGAGGTAGCCGTTGCCGGGCTGGGGCGGCAGCTCGTACGCGTCTGGCACGCCCAGCACCACCCGCGACTCCATGGCGGAGAACGTGCGGAGCC
The DNA here is from genome assembly GCF_040651755.1 of Actinomadura sp. NPDC048394. Classification (NCBI taxonomy): domain Bacteria; kingdom Bacillati; phylum Actinomycetota; class Actinomycetes; order Streptosporangiales; family Thermomonosporaceae; genus Actinomadura; species Actinomadura sp. NPDC048394. The sequence continues at coordinate 28,769 of NZ_JBEZJL010000102.1, forward strand.
CGATCCGGTACGACAGATGCGAATCGAGCCCGCGCAGCTTGCCCTCCTCCAGCCGCTGCGAGGCGAGGAGCAGGTGCACCCCCAGCGACCGCCCCAGCCGCCCGATCATCACGAAAAGCTCCGCGAACTCCGGCTTGGCGGCCAGCAGCTCGGAGAACTCGTCCAGTACCACGAACAGCGTCGGCAGAGGGGCCAGCTGGGCGCCCTGCTCGCGCGCGCGCTCGTAGTCCCGCAGCGAGGCGTAGTTTCCTGCAGCGCGAAGCAGCTCCTGCCGCCGGATCATCTCTCCCTGCAGCGCGTCGTACATGCGGTCGACGAGCGGCAGCTCCTCCTCCAGGTTCGTGATGACCGCCGACACGTGCTGCAGTCGCTCCAGCCCCAGGAACGTCGCCCCGCCCTTGAAGTCGACCAGAACGAAGTTGAGCGTCTCCGACGAATGAGTGATCGCCAGGGCCAGGACGAGCGTCCGCAACAGCTCGGACTTGCCCGAACCGGTCGCACCGATCAGCAACCCGTGCGGACCCATGCCGCCCTGCGCGGACTCCTTGATGTCGAGCTCCACCGTACGGCCGTCGGAGTCGACGCCTATGGGCACGCGCAGCCGGTTGCGCTGCGCTCGCGGCTGCCAGGTGGACCGAAGGTCGATGGCGTACGGCCCGGTCAGGCCGAGCAACGATGTCAACGTGAGATTGCCGGCCAGGGCGTTCTGCTCGGGCTCGTCCGCAGCGCCGGCCCGCAGCGGCGCCAGGCGAAGGGCGAGACCTTCCGCCTGTACGGGCGTGAACCAGTCGGCCTTACCGAGCGGACTGGAAACGTCCTTGCCGGTGTGGTCGCGCTCCAGCATCCGCATGCCGTCATCGGTGACGTGCAGCCGCAGCATCGTCGCGTCCGACGTCGGTGCAACGGAACCGCTGAGGTCGATGACGCACACGCCCTTGATGCCGTCCGCGCCTATCTGCGAGTCGGCCGGGACGATGCCGTCGTCCACCACCACCACGTGGAACGGAAGGTCCTGGGAGTCGACCCCAGGGGAGAAGCGAGGACGGTCCTTCAGGTCGTCCTCGAGCAGAGCCTCCAGGTCCGCCAGCGAGTGCCCTGTAAGGCGTACCGGTCCCGCAGCGTCGTGCTCAGTGGGGTGCAGGCAGTGCGGCAGCCACTTCGCCCACTGCCACTGCCGCATACGGTCCGGCGATGCGCAGACGGTGAGGCGCACATCGTCCGGCGTATGGAAGGTGACCAGTTGCGCGACCAGCGCCCGCGCCATGGCCCGCGCCGCGATCGGGTCTCCTGTCACCGTGATCCGCGCGAACGCCGGCAACGAGACCGCCACGGGCAGGTCGGGGACCGTCGCATGGGCGCGCACGAACCGCCGCAGCGCGCCGGCGCACATCGGCTCCAGGTCCTCGATCGGCTTGGTCTCCGGGGTGACGAGCTCCAGCGCGAGCCTCTGCCGGCCCCGGCCGATTCGTACCTGGCCGAAGTCCTCGTCCGAAGGACGCCGCTCCCACAGCCGGTGGCTCATCGCCAGCGACCACAGTGTCCGCGGACTGGGGCCGCTCCACTCCAGAGCCTCCCGCTGCTGCGTCGCGGCCTTCCGCACGCGCGCGCGCATCTGGTCCAGGTAGCGGTAGTAGTCGCGGCGTGCTCCGTTCAGCCGCTGCTTCCGCTCGCCCGCGCCCTGCCCCATGTGCCCGAAGCCCATGCCGACCATCGACAGGACGAACAGGCCGGACGCCACCCACATGATCGGGTTGCCGCCCCCGGCGCCGCCCGCACCGCCCATGAACATCAACCCCATGGCGGCGCCGCTGGCCGCCATGGGCAGGTACATCAGCGCGTTGGCGAACCCCTGGCTGATCGTCTCGGGGATCTCCGGGGGCGGTTCCAGCACGATCTCGCCCTCGGGCAGCCGCGGAGGCGGCCGCCTTTCCGGCCGCCGCACCACCACGATTCCCACGGCCGTGTCCCTTCGCGTCGCCATGACCCGGAGTCAATTTCCGGTCATCCTAGTGATCCCGGCCGCGCGCCGCCGCCCGATGTAAAGCCATTCTCCGGGTGGCGGAAAACGGTCGCGGCTGATAGTGAATGTGCGGTCATCGCTACGATCGGAGGTCGCGTGAATACCTCGACGGGCGCCGACCTGTGCCGCGTGGTCGTCGTCGCCCCGCACCGCAGGCTGGACCTCTCGCTGCCCGGAGACATTCCCCTTTCCCACATGCTTCCGACGTTGCTGCAGGTCGCGGGGCACAATTTGGCGGACGCCGGGCTCGCGCACTCCGGCTGGGTGCTGCAGCGGCTGGACGAGGCGCCCCTCGACGAGTCCCGCTCGCTGTCCGCCCTCGGCGTCCGAGACGGGGAGATCCTCTACTTCCGGCCTGAACTGTCGCAGTTCCCCGAGGTCGCGTTCGACGACGTGGCCGACGTCGTCGCCACCGGGGTCAACGAGCACGCCGACCGCTGGCGCCCCGAGACCACCCGGCGCTTCGGCCTCCTCGCGGGCGCCGGCGCCCTCGGTCTCGGCGCCGTGGGAGTGGCCCTAGCGGGTCCTCCCTGGGGGCTGCTGGCAGCCGCCTCCGCCGGTACTGCCGCCGTGCTCCTGCTGGCGGGGATCGTCCTGTCGCGCGCGCTGGGCGACTCCGGGGCCGGAGCAGTACTCGGCTATAGCGCGCTCCCGTACGCGTTCCTGGGCGGCCTCCTAGCACCGGCCAGGCCCGTGGCGCTCCTGCACCTCGGGACGCCCCATCTCGCGGCCGCCTTCGCGGCGGTCACCCTCGCCGCCGTCGTCTCCGCATTCGCCATCCATGACGGCCTGCCGACGTTCCTGGGCATCGCGTTCGTCGCACTGCTCGGACTGGTGTCGGCCGCACTCGTCCAAGGCCTCGGGCTGTCCCCGTACGGGATGGCCGCCCTCGACGCCTCCCTGTGCCTCGCCGTCACAGCCCTCATCCCCTCCTTGGCGTTCCGCCTCGCACGCCTGCCCCTGCCTCCCGTCCCGGAGAACGCCGAAGAACTCCGCAGCGCCCAGACCTTCGACGGGCCGACCCTCCTGCGCCGCACGCGCGAAGCCGACAGGTTCGCCACCGGACTGGTGTCCGCCGTCGGGCTGGCGGGGCTCGGCGCACAGCTCTCCTTGCTGACCACGCACGGGTGGCTGCCCGTGACGATGAGCCTCTGCCTCTCCCTGGTGCTCCTCCTGCGCGCGCGTGTCTTCCACGGCCGTTCGCAACGCCTCTGGATGCTGCTCTCGGGCCTCGCTGGGCTCGCCATCCTGGCCCTACACCGAGCCATTACGGCCACCCCCGCCGTGACCCTGGTGACCGTCGTGCTCCCCGCTGTACTCGCCGTTGCCGTCATGACGGTCATGGCCCTCAGGCTCCCCGCCCGCAAGCCGTCGCCCTTCTGGGGGCGCGCGGGCGACATCGTCGACATCCTGCTCATCATCAGCTTGCTGCCACTCGCGTTGGGGCTGCTCGACCTGTACTCCTGGCTGCGCGGACTGGCCGGCTGATGCAGACCCGCAAGGACCTCTACCAGGCGCACCGCCTGATGACCCAGCGCGTGGCCCTGGCTCTCCTCCAGGGCCGCCCCAGCGCCGCCGAGTCCCCGCTGCGCCGTACCGGCGTCGGGACGCTCTGCGGCGTCATGGTGGCCGTCCTGGTCGCGGCCGGCTTCGGCATCACCGGCCTCATCTTCAAGGGCGGCGCCCGCAACCTCGAACGCCCCGGCGTCCTCATCATCGAGAAGGAGACGGGCGCCACCTACGCCTACAGCCGGCAGGATCGCAAGCTCGTCCCGTTCCTCAACTACGCGTCCGCCCGCCTGGCCATGCCGACGTCCGACATCCAGCGGAAGACGGTCTCGTCCAAGTCCCTGGCGAAGTACCCGCGAGACCCCCTCACCGGCATCCAGGGCGCACCGGAATCCCTGCCCGCGCCGGGGAAGCCAAGCCACACCGCGTGGTCCCTATGCGCCCGCACCCCAGTGCCCTTGGGGCGCTCCACGGTGTCCCTAGTGGGCGGACCCGACATTGGAGGGCGCCCCCTCACCGATGCTCAGGGCGTCGTCGTCAAGGGCGGCTCTCAGGACTGGCTCATCTGGCGCAACAGCCGGATGCGGATCAGCCCGAACGCGGCGCGGGGCCTCAGTGCCGAACAGCCCGTCCCTGTGGACGAACGCTGGCTGAACGGCCTGCCCCAGGGGCCCGACTACGCGGCCCCCTCCATCCCTCAGCAAGGACACGAGTTTCCCGGCCCCGGCAACACCTCGGCGCCTGCCGGCCAGATCTTCCATGTCGCCGCCATAGCGGGCACCCCGGAACGGTGGTACGTCCAACTGCCCGACGGCCTCGCCAGCATCTCCGCCACGCAAGCCCGGCTGCTGCTCGACTCCCTGGGGGCGGGCCCGCCGCGCGACATCACCCCTGCAGAGGCCGCGTCGAAGCCGTCCCAGACGAACCTGTACGACCACGCACTGCCGGACACGCCGCCCCGCATCGTCGCGTACGACCCGCAGCAGCCCCTGTGCACGGTCTACCGGAAGGCGTCCAAGCTCTCCACGGACGCCCGCTTCACCATCGGCGGCAGCATCCCCACGCCGTCCGGGCAGACGGCATCCGGCCTCGACCAGGTCGTCCTCCCCGGCGGCGGGACGTTCGCGGGCACCCTCTCCGGCCCCGGCCAGCCACTGCAGACGTTCTCCCTCCTCACCGACCAAGGCCTGCGCTACCCGATCCCCACGGCCGACGACATCGCGAAACTCGGCTACGACACGAAGGAAGCAACCCCAATTCCGGCGAACCTATTGCAACTGTTCAAAGAGGGGCCAACCCTTACATCATCGGCCGCAGTGCGGCCGGTTCCGGCCAGATAACGATGGAACCGATCAGCCTCTTGACCCCTTTGCCTGATCAGCCCCACACGTCCCGCCGACCATAGTTATCCACAGGTGACATACCTGATGGACAGGCGG
>NZ_JBEZJL010000103.1:0-33493 GCF_040651755.1 Actinomadura sp. NPDC048394
GTTTCACGCTCCGCTGGCGCTCCGCGCGAAACGCCCTGTCCGTCGCCGGGCGAGCCTGCTGCGCTCGCCGGCGCTCGCTCCGCGGGCTCGCCCGCGAGGGGCGTCGGTGGATCAGCGGACGCCGTAGAGGTGTTCGAGGGCGAGCTGGTCGAGGCGCTCGAAGGCGGCGCCGCGGGTGGCGAGGGCCTCGATGTCGGGGGACGCGTCGCGGACGGAGCGCCAGTCCTCGCCGTCGGCGAGGGTGGGGACGGCCAGCTCGTCGAGCTTGGCGGCGCGCAGGGCGTCCTGCACCTCGGGGTCGGCGCGGAAGGCGCGGGCCTTCTCGCGCAGGATCAGCCAGTTGCGCATGCAGGCCTTCGCCGACTCCCAGACGCCCTCGTCGTCCTCGGTGCGCGGCGGCTTGAAGTCGAAGTGGACCGGGCCGCTGTAGTCGCTGTTCTCGATGAGGTCGACGACCCAGAACGCGCCGCGCGCGTTGCCCGCGCCGAAGCGGAGGTCCTGGTCGTAGCGGGGGCCGTGCTGGCCGTTCAGGTCGATGTGGAACAGCTTGCCCTGCCACAGCGCCTGCGCGAGGCCGTGCGCGTAGTTGAGGCCGGCCATCTCCTCGTGCCCGACCTCGGGGTTGAGGCCGACGTTCTCGGACCGCTCCAGGGTCTGGATGAACGCGAGGGCGTGGCCGATCGTGGGGAGCAGGATGTCGCCGCGCGGCTCGTTCGGCTTCGGCTCGATGGCGAAGCGCAGGTCGTAGCCCTGGTCGGCGACGTAGTCGCCGAGGACGTCGAACGCCTCCTTGTAACGGTCCAAGGCGGCGCGGACGTCCTTGGCGGCGCCCGACTCGGCGCCCTCGCGGCCGCCCCAGCACACGTAGGTCTCGGCGCCCAGCTCGGCGGCGAGGTCGAGGTTGTCCATGACCTTGCGCAGCGCGAACCGGCGGACGTCGCGGTCGTTGGCGGTGAACGCGCCGTCCTTGAAGATCGGGTGCGAGAACAGGTTGGTGGTCGCGGTGGTGACGACCAGGCCCGTCTCGTCCAGGGCCTTCCTGAACGCGTCGATCCGCTCCTGGCGCTCGGCGGGCGAGGCGTCGAAGTCGAAGACGTCGTTGTCGTGGAAGTTGACGCCGTAGGCGCCGATCTCGGCGAGCTTGCGGACGGCGCGCTCGGCGGGCATCGGCGGGCGGGTGCCGGGGCCGAACACGTCGACGCCCTGCCAGCCGACCGTCCAGATGCCGAACGAGAACCGGTCCTCCGGTACGGGCGTGTAGTCGCTCATGGGTCTCCTTGTCAGATCTGCGGAGCGGAGTCGCGCAGGGCGGCGTAGCGCGCGCGGATCCGCTCCGCGTCCGCCGCACGGTCGGTGGTGTGCTCGGTGGCGGGCGGCGCGGGCCAGCGCGGCGGTTCCGGCGTCCCGGCCAGCGCCCACGCCGCCTGGCGGGCGGCGCCGAGCGCGACGTACTCGGCGGGCTCCGGCACGGTGACCGGCGTACCCAGGATCGCGGGGGCCAGCGCGCGGACGGCGTCCGAGCGCGCGCCGCCGCCGATCAGCAGGGTGCGGCGCGGCGTCACGCCCTGCGCGGCGAGGTGGCCGACGGCGTCGGCGAGGGAGCACAGCAGCGCCTCGACGGCGGCCCGCGCGATGTTCTCGCGGGTGGCGTTGGACGTGGTCAGCCCGGCGAGCACGCCGGTCGCGTCGGGACGGTCGGGGGTGCGCTCGCCGTCGAGGTAGGGCAGCAGGGTCAGCCCGCCCGCGCCCGGTTCCGCGGCGAGCGCGAGCGCCGACAGCTCGTCCAGGCTCGCGCCGGTCATGGACGCGGCGGCCGTCAGGATCCGGGCGGCGTTCAGCGTGCAGACGAGGGGCAGGAACCGCCCGGTCGCGTCGGCGAACCCGGCGACCAGGCCGGACGGGTCGGCGGCCGGCGAGTCCGCGACCGCGAACGCCGTCCCGGACGTGCCGATCGATACCACGACGTCGCCCGGTTCCAGCCCGAGGCCGAGCGCGGCGCCCATGTTGTCGCCGGTGCCGGGGCCGAGCGCCGCGCCCCAGGACGTCTCGCCGACCGCCTCGCCGGGGGCGGCGACGCGCGGCGGCTCGGCGTCGTGGCCGAGCGCGGCGCGCAGGAGTTCGGGCAGGTAGGAGCCGGTGGCGGGGGACCAGTAGCCGGTGCCGGAGGCGTCGCCCCGGTCGGTGACGGGTTCGCTCGCGCCGAGCCGCCACGTCAGCCAGTCGTGCGGGAGCATCACCCGCTCGGTGCGGCGGGCGTTGTCCGGCTCGTGCTCGGCCATCCAGCGCAGCTTGCCGACGGTGAACGAGGCGAGCGGCACGCTGCCGGTGCGCTCCGCCCACGCCTTCGGGCCGCCGTGCTCGGCGACGAGCGCGCGGGCCTGCGGCGCGGAGCGGGTGTCGTTCCACAGCAGCGCGGGCCGCACGGCCTCGCCGGCGCCGTCGAGCGCGACCATCCCGTGCTGCTGCGCGGCGACGGCGACCGCGTCGGCGCGTTCGAGCAGGTCGCGGACCTGCGTCAGGGCGTCCCACCAGTGCCGGGGATGGCATTCGGTGCCGTCCGGGTGCGGCGCCGACGCCTGTCCGACGACGGTGCCGTCCTCGGCGCGGCAGAGCACGACCTTCGTCGACTGCGTCGACGAATCGACGCCCACCACCAGGGTACCGGCCATCCGCGCCCTCTTTCGTAAAGACTTTGGACTAAAGAAACTAGCAGATGGCATCCGCCCTGCCCAGACACCGGATTGAATTAGGGTGGGTTCATGACGAAGTCCGGGAACGCCCCCGTCCGGCACGCGACGATGCGCGGGCGCAACCTCGCCGTCGTGCTGGAGCACGTCGCCCGGCACCAGCCCGTCACCCGGGCCCGGCTCGCCGAGCTGACCGGCTTCACCAAGACCACCGTCTCCAACCTCGTCGGCCTGCTGGAGGGCGCGGGCCTCGTCCGCGACGGCGCGCCCGTGCACGAGGGGGAGCGGGGCCGGCCCGGCGTCGGCGTCTCGATCGCCGGGGACGGCGCCGCCGGGCTCGGCCTGGAGGTCAACGTCGACTACCTCGCCGCCTGCGTCCTGGACCTCGGCAAGCAGGTCCGGTACCGGCACGTGGTCAGCGCCGACAACCGCGGCCGCGCGCCCGCCGACGTCCTCGCCGCGCTGTCGGCGCTCGCCGCCGAGGCCGTCGCGGCGGTCGCCGGCCAGGGCCTCGCGGTCGCCGGCGCCGCCGTCGCGCTGCCCGGCCTGCTCGACCGCGAGCACGGCGTCGTCCGGCACGCCCCGAACCTCGGCTGGACGGACGTCCCCGTCGCCCTGCCGGCCGGCGCCGCGCCGCTGCCCGCCGAGTACGACAACGAGGCGAATCTCGCCGCGCTCGGCGAGCTGTGGTTCGGCGGCGGCGCGCGGCTCGGCGACTTCGTGCACGTGTCGGGCGAGATCGGGATCGGCGCCGGCATCGTCGTCGACGGCCGTGTCTTCCGCGGCGCGCACGGCTTCGCCGGCGAGCTCGGCCACCTGGTCGCCGACCCGTCCGGCCCGCCCTGCTCGTGCGGCGGGCGCGGCTGCCTGGAGCAGGTCGCCGGCCAGGAGGCGATGCTGCGCGCCGCCGGGATCCCGCAGGCCCGGACGGTCACCGGCCCGGACGGCTCGGTGAACGCGCTCCTCGACCGGCTGAACGCGGGCGACGCCGCCGCGCTCGCCGCCGTGGACCGCGCGGGCCGCGCGCTCGGCGGCGCGCTCGCGTCCGTCGTGAACCTCATCGACCCGGACGCGATCGTCCTCGGCGGCGTCTTCTCGCCGCTCGCCGAGTGGATCCGCCCGCCGCTCCAGGACGTGCTCGCCGCCGGGCCCGGGTCGCTGCGCCGCGGCGTCCCGCCGGTCGAGGTGTCGGGGCTGGCCGAGGGCGCCGCCGTCCTGGGCGCCGCCGGCCTGGTGATCGAGCGGGTGATCGCCGACCCGGCGCTGCTCCTCTAGAGCGGGACGTACTCGAACCAGCCGAAGTCGGCGTGGTTCGTGCTGGGCCGGCCGTTGGACGTGGCGTAGAGGCCGGCGAGGACGCCGGTGAAACCTCCCGCGACCTGGCTGGTCAGGAAGTCGCCGTCGATGGGGTCGCCCAGGGGCGTCCAGTGCCCCGGACGCGTCGAGTAGGACGCCCGGTACCAGCGTCCGTGGGCCTCGAACCCGAGCCCGACGACCCCGGACACGGCCGGGGCCTCGGCCAGGACGGTCGTGACGCCCTGCTCCCGCTTGGCCAGCCGCAGCCCGCCGCTCGTCACGGCCAGCACGACGTGGAAGCGGTCGTTCTGCACGAGCGCCAGCCCGGCCTCCTCCTCGTCGTCGGCCGTGAAGTCGAGGGCGGTGAAGGCGGCGAACTCCTGATCCCGCTGCCGCCGCCCAAGGAAGGACGGGTTGGCGACGTCGACGAGCGATTCCGGACGCAGGCGCAACCGCAGGTGCCCGGGACGGTCGGCCAGGCTCCACCACTGCTCGCGGGGCGTCCGCAGCATGGTCCAGGACGGGTCGAGTTCCGGCCCGTCGAACTGGTCGCACGCCGGGACGGCCGGCCACGGATGCTCCGGCAGCGACGGCACAGGGTACTCCGCCTCGACCCGTCCGCCGGTGACCGGCCAGCCGTCCTCCCAGGTGACCGGTGCGAGGAACGTCTCCCGGCCGAGGGCGCACCGGTCCCCGTGGTGCGGGCGCATGGCGAGCAGGACCATCCACCACTCGCCGTCAGGCGTCTCCACCAGGTCGGCGTGCCCCGTTCCGACGATGGGATGACCGGCGGCGAGGTCGCGGTGGGTCAGCACCGGGTTGCGGGGGTTCCCCTCGTAGGGGCCGGTGACGCGGTCGGCCCGCGCGACCACCACCGCGTGGTCCATCGCGGTGCCGCCCTCGGCGGTCAGCAGGTAGTACCGTCCGCCGATGCCGTAGAGGTGGGAGCCCTCCGACCAGATCGCGCCCTTCAGCGCCCCGTCCCAGATCACGTGCTCGTCGCCGACGAGCGACAGCGACTTCGGGTCGAACTCGCGCAGCCAGATCTCCGTGTGCCCCTCGTACCGCCCAGTCGGGCGGGTGCCGGTGCACCAGGCGCGGCCGTCGTCGTCGAAGAACAGCGACGGGTCGATGCCGTCGCCCTCCAGCCGCACCGGGTCCGACCACGGCCCGGACGGGTCATCGGCCGTCATGACGAAGTGCCCCGACCATTCCGTCCCGTCCACCAGCGTGCAGACCAGGTAGAACGTGCCGTCGTGGTGCCGCAGCGTCGGTGCGTACAGCCCGCCCGACGCGGGGACGCCGTCCAGCGGGAGCTGCTCCGGACGGTCGAGGGCGTGGCCGATCGGCCGCCAGTGCACCAGATCGCGGCTGTGGTGCACCGGAAGGCCGGGGAACCACTCGAACGTCGACGTCACCAGGTAGAAGTCGTCGCCCACCCGGCAGACCGAGGGGTCGGGGTGGCAGCCCGGCAGCACGGGGTTGCGGAACCGCCTCACAGCCGCGTCACCTCCACCGGGACGGTCAGGACGCGGTCCGGGCCGGGCTCGCGGACCGGACCCTCCAGCGTGAACGAGCCGCGCAGCGGCAGGTCGGCGCTGGACCGCCCGACGGCCGCCTCGATCACCCCGGGTTCGACGATGCGGCGCAGGTCCGGGCCGGTGAAGGAGGTCCGGTCGGCGTGCACCTCGAACGCGACGCGGGCCGCCTCGCCCGGCTCCAGCCGGACCCGCGCGAACCCGGCGAGCCAGCGCTCCGGCCGCACCACCGACGCGACCGGGTCCGACAGGTACAGCTGCACGACCTCGGTGCCCGCGCGGTCGCCGGCGTTGCGGACGACGGCGCTGACCGTGACCGTCCCGCCGGTGCCGGCGCGCTCGTCCGCCCGCAGGTCGGCGTACTCGAACCGGGTCCAGGTCAGGCCGTGGCCGAACGGGTACAGCGGCGCGGGGTCGACGGTGCTCCAGTCGTGCGCGCCGTCCATCGCCGAGCGCAGGTAGGGCACGGACGGCCCGGTCGCGCGGAGCGGCACGCTGAGCGGCAGCCGCCCGGACGGCTCGACGCGCCCGGACAGCACCCCGGCGACCGCGGGGCCGCCCTCCTGCCCGGGGAAGAACGCCTGGACGATCGCGGCGGCGCGGCCGGCGAGGCCCTCCAGCGCGTAGGGGCGGCCGGTGAACAGCACGACGACGGTCGGTGTGCCGGTGTCAAGGACGGCGGCGGCGAGGTCGCCCTGCCGGCCCGGCAGGGCGAGGGTCGGGGCGTCGCTGCCCTCCCCGGACGTGCCGCGGCCGAACATGCCGGCGCGGTCGCCGAGCGCGAGGACGCACACGTCGGCGTCCCGGGCGGCCGCGGCGGCGGCCGCGATGCCGGCGTCGTCGGGCACCAGCACGTCCGCGCCGGCCGCGACCCGCAGGTCGGCGCCCTCATCGCGGAGCGCCTCCGCCAGCGTCGGGACCTCCACGCCGAGCGGCAGCTCCGGGTGCCCGCGGCCGACGTGACCAGGGAAGGTGTAGGCGCCCAGCATCGCGAACGGGTCGTCCGCCAGCGGACCCACCAGCGCGACCCGCGCGCCGGACGCCAGCGGCAGCACACCGTCGTTCGCCAGCAGCACCACCGATTCCTCGGCGACGCGCCGGGCCAGCGTCCGGTGCGCGGGCGGGTCGAGGTCCGGCGCCGTCTCGGCGGGGGAGGGCGGGCCGTCCAGCAGGCCGAGGCCGGCCTTGAGCGTCAGGACGCGTCCCGCGGCGCGGTCGAGCAGCTCTTCGGGGACGGCGCCGCGCGCGACCTCCTCGATCAGCGGCGCGCCGTAGCAGCGGACGGTCGGCAGCTCCATGTCCACGCCGGCGCGCAGCGCGGCGGCGGCGGCCTCGCCCCGCGAACCGGCCACGCGGTGGCGGCTCTCCAGGAACGAGATCCCGAAGTAGTCGGCGACGACGACGCCGGTGAAGCCGAGCTCGCCGCGGAGCAGGCCGGTGAGCAGCCGCTCGTCGGCGGCGGCGGGCATGCCGTCCACGTCGGTGTAGGAGTGCATGACGGACCGGGCGCCGCTCCCGCGCAGCGCCATGACGAACGGTTCGAGGACGATGTCGGCGAACTCGCGCGGCCCGATCGGCGCGGGCGCCATGTTCCGGCCGTCGCGGGACGCGGAGTAGCCCGCGAAGTGCTTGAGCGTCGCGACGACGCCGGACCGTTCCAGCCCCCGCGCGTAGGCGGTGCCGAGGACGCCGACGAGGTACGGGTCCTCGCCGACGCACTCCTCCGTCCGGCCCCAGCGGGGGTCGCGGACGACGTCCAGCACCGGCGCGAGGCCCTGGTGGACGCCCGCCGCCCGCAGGCCCGAGCCGATCGCGGCGGCCATCTCCTCGACCAGCCCGGCGTCGAACGTGGCGCCCCACGCGGGCGGGCTCGGGAAGATGGTCGCGCCCCACGTCATGAAGCCGTTGAGGCACTCCTCGTGCGCGATCGCGGCGATGCCGAACCGGTTGCCGGCGGCGACGCGGCGCTGCAGGTCGCGCAGCCGCGCCGCGCCCTCGGCCGCCGCGACGGGCGCGGTCCCGAACACGCGGGTGAGCTGGCCGAGGCCGTGGCCGACCACCTCGTCCAGGGACGGCGCTTCCTCGTGCGAGTCGTCCTCCATCGGGGCGACGGGCTCGCCGGGCTCGGCGGGCATCGCCCAGAAGCCGGCGAGCTGCCCCGCCTTCTCCTCCGGCGTCATCCGGGCCAGCAGGTCGGCGACCCGCGCGGCGGCCGGCAGCGCGCGGTCCCGCCACGGTTCGCGGGCCGCGCACGCGGCCGGGACGGCTTCGGTCATCGTTCCTCCGTACGGGGCGGCGGGGTGGGGAGCGGCGTGGTGCGGGGCGGCGGGGCCGTGGACCCGCGCACGCGCAGGTCGGTGGCCAGCTCCACGCGCGGGGTGAGCGGCGGGCGGCCGTCCAGCAGCTGGAGCAGGGTGCGGGCGGCGACGCGGCCCATCTCCTCCAGCGGCTGCCGGACGGTGGTCAGCGGCGGCGACAGCCACTCGCAGGTCGGCAGGTCGTCGAAGCCGACGACGCTGAGGTCCTCGGGGATGCGCAGGCCGGCGAGCCGGGCCGCCTGGTAGGCGCCCATGGCCTGCTCGTCGCTGCCGGCGAAGATCGCGGTCGGCGGGTCGGGCAGCTCCAGCAGCTCGCGGGTGCGGGCGAAGCCGCCGCGGTGGTGGAAGTCGCCGTACCGGACGAGGTCCTTGTCGACCTCGATCCCGGCGCGCTCCAGCGCGGTCCGATAGCCGTCCACGCGGGCCTGCGTGCAGAGCATGTCGGCGGGCCCGCCGATCATCCCGATGCGGCGGTGGCCGAGGCCGATGAGGTGCTCGGTGGCGGCGAGGCCGCCGGCCCAGTTGGTGGCGCCGACGCTGGCGATGTCGGTGTCCGGGAGGTTCACCGGGTCGACCAGGACGAGGCCGACGCCCGCCTTCTCCAGCTGGGCGCGCTGCCGGTGCGTCATCCGGGACGTCACGAGGATCACGCCGTCGCTGTGGTGCAGCGCGGGGAGGTTCTGCCAGCTCGGCGGGCGGGCGTCGTCGTCGCGGACGAGCGAGACCACGACGCCGGTGCCGTGCTCGGCGCACTCGGCCTCGACGCCGCGCAGGATCTCCACCGCCCACGGGCTGTCCAGCCCGGCGAGCACCAGGTCGATCAGCCCGGACCGGCGGGCGCGCCGGGCGACGCCGCCGGGGCCGGGGTAGTTGTGGGTGCGCAGCAGCGCCTCCACCCGCTCGCGGGTCGCCGCGGCCACGTCGGTGCGGCCGTTGAGGACCTTGGACACCGTGGCGGGGGAGACCCCCGCCTCGGCGGCGATGACGGCCAGGGTCGGCCGGGACGGCGGATCCGGCATCTCGTCGGTGGTGCGCACGGGCACGCTTCTCTCCTCCCCGAGGAAACGATTGCGAACAGTATCGCAATGTTTCGCTCTCTCCTAGCCCGACATGGCGCCGAGTTGGGCGCGCTGTTTGCGGTCAACTGGCCGCCAGGCCTTGACCCTGAGGGGGAGCGTTCTTAGAGTTCCACGGCAACGGAGCCTCGAAGAGTTTCGAAATGTTTCGAGCGGATCGCCCTCCGCTCCGGCCGTCGCCCACCCCATCCAGGAGACCACCATGGGCAACCCCCACCTGTCGCGCCGCTCGTTCCTGACCGCAGTCTCCGCAGGGGCGGCCGCGGTCACCGCCGCGCCGCTGCTCGCCGCCTGCGGCGACGGCGGCTCCGGTTCGGACGGCAAGGTCACGATCGAATGGATGGACATCGCCACCACCGAGCCGTCCAAGACGCTCTATCCGAAGATCGCGAAGGCGTACGAGGCCGCGCACCCGAACGTGAAGATCAAGCTGACCAACCTGGAGAACGAGGCGTTCAAGTCGAAGATGACGGCGCTCACCGCCTCGGGGAAGCTGCCCGACATCTTCGTCACCTGGGGCGGCGGCGTGCTCAAGCAGCAGATCGACGCCGGGCTGGTCAAGGACATCACCACGTCCGCGTCCGGGCTGCTGAACACCATCACCCCGGTGTCGCTGAAGGCGTACCAGTTCGACGGGAAGACCTACGCCGTCCCGTACGACATGGGCATGGTCGGGTTCTGGTACAACAAGCGGCACTTCGAGAAGGCCGGCATCAAGGCTCCGCCGAAGACGTGGGCGGAGTTCCTGGACGACGTCCGCAAGCTCAAGTCCGCGGGGATCACGCCGATCGCGCTCGCCGGCAAGGACAAGTGGCCCGGCATGTACTACTGGGCCTACCTCGCGATGCGCATCGGCGGCATGCCCGCGATGCAGCAGGCCGCCAAGACGAACGACTTCACCGGCCCCGCGTTCGTCGGCGCCGGGCAGCACCTCAAGGAACTCGTCGACCTGCAGCCGTTCCAGCCCGGCTTCCAGAACGCCGGGTTCGACGCCCCCGGCGGGGAGGCCGCGAGCGTTGGCGCCGGCAAGGCCACCATGGAGCTGATGGGGCAGTGGGCGCCGACGGTGGAGAAGGACGCCTCCGGCAAGGGCCTCGGCGACGACGAGGGCTGGTTCCCGTTCCCGGCCGTGGACGGCGGGCAGGGCGCCCTCACCGACGTGTTCGGCGGCGGCAACGGCCACGCTCTCAGCAAGGACGCGCCGAAGGAGGCCATCGACTTCCTCGCCTTCATGCTCAACGCCCAGAACGAGCAGGAGCTCGTCTCCTCCGGCGCCTTCATGCCGGTCGTGAAGGGCGCGGAGAACACGCTCACCGACGCCAACCGCAAGCAGGTCGCCGAGGCGCTCGGCACCTCCACCGGGTTCCAGCTCTACCTCGACCAGGCGTTCCCGCCCGCCGTCGGGCAGCAGGTCAACGACAGCGTCGCCGCGCTCATCGGCGGCAAGGGCACGCCCGAGCAGGTCGCGCAGCAGGTCACCAAGGTGGCCAAGAGCCAATGACCGAACCCCTGACGCTGCCCGCCGCGACCGGCGACCGGCGGCGCACCGCCCGGACCCCGCGCGAGCGGGGGTCCCGGGCGCCGCTCGGGCGGCGGCTGCGCGGCTGGGCGTCCACCACCTGGTTCCTGCTGCCGGCGCTGCTGCTGTTCTTCCTGTTCGTCCTGATCCCGATCGCCGTCGCCCTCTACGCCAGCTTCTTCAAGTGGGGCGGGTTCGGGCGCCCCGAGGACTTCGTCGGCCTCGGCAACTACCGCAAGCTGGCCGGCGACCCGGTCTTCCGCGGCGACCTGTGGCGCGGGCTGTTGCTCGTCGTGTTGTCGTTGGCCGTCCAGCTGCCGATCGCGCTCGGCACCGCCGTGCTGCTGAACCAGCGGATGCGGGGCCGGGCGGTGTACCGGGCGGTCTTCTTCGCGCCGTACATCCTGTCCGAGGTGATCGCCGGCGTGCTGTTCGGCATCATCTTCCTGCCCGGCAGCGGCCTCGCCGACGAGCTCGTCGGCGGGCTGCCGCTGGTCGGTGGCCTCGCCGGCAAGTGGTTCTCCGACCCCGGCACCGCGCTGCCCACCCTGTTCGCCGTCATGACCTGGAAGTACTTCGGCTTCCACATGATGATCTACCTCGCCGGGCTGCAGGGCGTCCCGTCCGAGGTCCTGGAGGCCGCCGCGATCGACGGGGCCGGGCCGTGGCGCCGGTTCCGCGCCGTCACGCTGCCGCTGCTCGCGCCCACCCTGCGGATCAGCGTGTTCCTGTCCGTCATCGGCTCGATCCAGCTGTTCGACCTGGTGTGGGTGACCACGACCGGCGGGCCGACCAACTCCACGGAGACGATGGCCGTCACCATGTTCCAGTTCGGCTTCAAGCGCTACCAGATGGGCTACGCCAGCGCGATCAGCGTGGCGATGTTCCTCATCAGCATGGTCTTCTCCCTGGTGTACCAGCGCTACGCGCTGCGCCGCGACCTGCAGGGCGCGGTCACCGCGGCGGGAGGGCTGCGATGAGGGCGGCCACCGTCCGGGGCCTGTCCCGCCACGCGCTGGTGTGGGTGCTCGGCTCCTTCATCGTCGTCCCGCTGCTGTACGCCGTCGTCTCCGGGTTCAAGACCACCGGCGACCTCACCACCGACCCGGCGGGGCTCCCGCACCCGTGGAAGGTGTCGAACTACACCGGCATCCTGTCGTCGGACACGTTCTGGCGGCAGATCAGCAACAGCGTGCTGATCGCCGTGGCCACCACGCTGATCACCGTCGCCGCCGCCGCGCTGGCCGCGTTCGCGTTCGCCCGCTACGCCTTCCGCGGCCGCGAGTTCTTCTTCACGCTGTTCGCGGCGGGCCTGATGTTCCCGCCCGCGGTGGCGGTGCTGCCGCTGTTCGTCCTGCTGCGCTCGTTCGGGCTGCTCGACAACCCGCTCGGGGTGATCCTCCCGCAGGCCGCGTTCGCGCTGCCGATGACGCTCATCATCCTGCGGTCGTTCTTCCGGACGATCCCCGGCGAGCTGGAGGAGGCCGCCGTCATCGACGGCTGTGGCCGGTTCGGGTTCTTCTGGCGGATCCTGCTGCCGATGGCGCGGCCCGCCCTCGGCACCGTGTCCGTCCTCGCCATCGTGACGAGCTGGAACAACTTCTTGCTGCCGCTGCTCGTGCTGGGCGGCCAGAAATGGCAGACGATCCCCGTCGGCATCCAGCAGTTCCAGGGGCAGTACGCGACGAACTACGCGCTCGTCATCGCCTACATCGTGCTGGCGATGGTCCCTGCGATCGCGTTCTACTCCGTCGCCGAGCGGCAGCTGATCGGCGGGCTGACCGCCGGCGCGACGAAGGGCTGACCGCGCACCCGGCTGACTCGGCTCACCCCGCTCACTCGGCTCAGTCCGCGAAGGTCGTCAGCGCCTTGGCGAACATGTCCGGGTCGTCCGCCATCGCCATGTGCCCCTGCCCGGGCAGCTCGACGACCTCGGCGCCCGGGAGGAGCCGGGCCAGCGCGTCCGCCGTCGGCCGCTGGTACGGCGGGCTCGCCTCGCCGACCAGCAGCCGCACGGGCACGCCGATCCCCGCGAACCGGGCGCAGTCCTCGATCCGCGGCACGCTCTCGCTCTCCCGGACGAGCGGCGGCGCGTTGTCCAGGCAGGCCGCCCAGAACCGGCGGGCGCCGCGCAGCGCGTCGACCTGCCGCTGCGACAGGCGCATCAGGTCGCGGAAGACCGTCGCGAGGAGCCGGTCGTGGTCCTGCTCGGCGGCGATCTCGCGCAGCCGTGCCAGCGTCTCGGGGGAGGCGACGTCCCGCCACGGCGTGGTGATCGGCGGCTCGTACAGGACGAGCCGCCCGATCGCGTCCGTCGCCGCGGTCGCGTGGAGGGAGCACAGCGCCCCGTAGGAGTGGCCGACCAGGAACACGTCGCGTCCGGCCGCCTCGGCGACCGCAGCGATGTCCTCGCCCTCGCGCTCGATGGCGTACGGGCCGCCCTCCCGTGCGCTGAGGCCGCGGCCCCGGCGGTCCATCGCGTGGACGGTGAACCGCTCGGCGAGCCTCGGGAGCACCTGCGCCCAGCAGCGGCGGTCGACGGCCGCGCCGTGCACGAGGACCAGCGGCGGGCCCGCCCCGGACGTCTCGTACCCGACGATCGTCCCGTCCCTGGACTCGGCGAACCCGGTCTCGGTCACGCGGGGAGCGTACCGGCCCAGGTCGGGAACCGGTATGCGAACATATGTTCGTGTCCCGCGCCGCCACGATCCTGCACGCCGACCTCGACGCCTTCTACGCGTCGGTCGAGCAGCGCGACGACCCCGCGCTGCGCGGGCGGCCGGTGATCGTCGGCGGGGGCGTGGTGCTGGCGGCCAGCTACGAGGCCAAGGCGCACGGCGTCCGCACCGCGATGAGCGGCGGGCAGGCGCGCCGGCTGTGCCCGGGCGCCGTGGTCGTCCGGCCCCGGATGGACGCCTACGCCGAGGCGAGCAAGGCGGTGTTCGCGCTGTTCCGCGCCACGACGCCGCTCGTCGAGGGCCTGTCGATCGACGAGGCGTTCCTCGACGTGGACGGCCTGCGCCGGATCTCCGGGACCCCGGCCGGCATCGCGGCCGGGCTGCGGCGCCGGGTGGCCGAGGAGGTCGGGCTGCCTATCACCATCGGCGTGGCGCGCACCAAGTTCCTGGCGAAGGTCGCCAGCGGCGTCGCCAAGCCCGACGGGCTGCTCGTCGTCCCGCCGGACGGCGAGCTGGACTTCCTGCGCCCGCTGCCGGTGCGGCGGCTCTGGGGCGTCGGCCCGGCGACCGCCGCCAAGCTCGCCGCCTACGGCGTCGTCACGGTCGGCGACGTCGCCGACATGCCGGAGGCGACGCTGGTGTCCCTGCTCGGGCCCGGCGCCGGCCGGCACCTGCACGCGCTGGCCCGCAACCGGGACCCGCGGCCCGTCCGCACCGGGGTGCGCCGCCGGTCGATGGGCGCCCAGCGCGCGCTCGGCCGCCGGGAACGGCCGCCCGAGGAGCTGGACGCCATCCTCGTCGGGCTCGTCGACCGGCTCGCGGGGCGCCTGCGCGGCGCGCACCGGGTGTGCCGGACGGTCACGCTGCGCCTGCGGTTCGGCGACTACGCCCGCGCCTCCCGCTCGCACACGCTCCCGCAGGCCACGGCCGAGACGTCCGTCCTGCTGGACGCGGCGCGCCGGCTGCTCGGCGGCGCCGCGCCGCTGGTCGCCGAGCGCGGGCTCACGCTGATCGGGGTGTCGCTCGGCTCCCTGCACGACGACCGGGTCGTCCAGCTCGCGCTGCCGTTCGACGCCGGCGAGGCCGCGGACGCCGCCGTCGACGGCGTCCGCGGCCGGTTCGGATCGTCCGCGATCACCCGCGCGGTGCTGCTCGGCCGCGACCCGGGCATCGCGGTCCCGACGCTGCCCGACGAGCCGTCCGGCTAGCGGAAGTCGGCGGCGTGGTCGCGGGCCCACGCGGCGAACGTGCGGGCCGGGCGCCCGGTGATCCGCTCGACGTCCCCGGTGACGGGCGGCGGCGCGTCGACGGCCGCGGCCGCGTGCCGGATCAGCGCCTCGGCGACCTCCGGCGGGCCCCACCGGGCGAGGTCGCGCCGGTGCTCGTCCAGGTCCTGCCGTTCGACGGTGATACGGCGGCCGATCGCCTCGCCGATCCGCTCGGCCTGCCGCCGCCTGGTCAACCGCGCCGGTCCGGTGAGGACGGGCATGGTCGCCGCGTGTCCCGGCTCGGTCAGGGCGCGCAGCGCCACCGCCGCGATGTCGGCCTCATGGATCGGCGCCGTCCACGACTCGGGGAACGGGTCGCGGACGGTCCCGTCCGCGCGGATCGTGCCGGCCCACTGCAGCGCGTTCGTCGCGAAGCCGCCGGGGCGCAGGAACGTCCACGCGATGCCGGAACGGGCGACGGCCTCCTCCGCCTCGCCGTGCAGCCGGGCGATCGGGTCCGCCGACGCGGCGTCGGCGCCCGCCGCCGACAGCAGCACGATGTGCTCGACGCCGGCGGCGCGGGCCCGCTCGGTGAAGCCGCCGAGGCCCTGCCGCTCGGCGTAGAGGAAGACGCGGCGGACGCCGTCGAGGGCCGGGCCGAGCGTGCCCGGGTCGGCGAGGTCCGCGCGGACGGCCTCGACGCCGCCGGGCAGGCGCGCCGCCGCGGGGTCGCGGCCGGCCGCGCGGACGGGCAGGCCCGCAGCGTGGAGCTGCTGGACGAGGCTGCGCGCGACACCGCCGCGCGCTCCGGTGACCAAGATCGTCATGGCTCCAGGCTGGGGCCGCGCCGGCGCGGCGGGGTAGGCACGGCGGGGACCGGGACCCGCGGTACCACCCCGGGCGGCGGCATCATGAGGGGCATGGACACGGCGAGCACGGACAGGGTGAGCGCAGAGGAACCGGGGATGGACAGGCGGGAGCTGGCCGGCTTCCTGCGCAGCCGGCGCGACCGGGTCCGGCCGGGCGAGGCGGGCTTCGCCGCCGGCGGGCGCCGCCAGACGCCCGGGCTGCGCCGCGCGGAGGTCGCGCTGCTGGCCGGCATCTCGGTGGACTACTACATCCGGCTGGAGCAGGGGCGCGGGCCGAGGCCGTCCGCGCAGGTGCTCGCCGCGCTCGGCCGCGCGCTCCGGCTGACCGGCGACGAGACCCGCTACCTGCTCGGGTTCGCGGCGCCGCCGCCGGTGCCCGCTCCGGCGGAGGTCCCTGCCAACGTGCTGCGGCTGCTCGACCGGCTGGACGGCGTCCCGGCGATGGTGATCAACGCCTGCTACGACGTGCTCGCGTGGAACCGGATGCTGACCGCGCTGATCGGCGACCTGGCGCAGGCTCCGCCGGAACGGCGCAACACGCTGCGCTGGCTGTTCGGTGGGCCGCTGGAGGGCGCGCGGCTCGAGCTGGCCCGCCGGTGCGTCGCCGACCTGCGCGCGAGCGGCCGCTATCCCGCCGACCCGGCCGTCCGCGCGATCGTCGGCGAGCTGTCGGCCGCGAGCCCGCGGTTCGCCGGGATGTGGGCGGCCCGCGAGATCGAGGTGCAGCGGACGATCACCAAGCGCGCCGTCCATCCGGTCGCGGGCGAGCTCGAACTCGACTGCGAGATCCTCCCGGTCCCCGGCGGCGAGCACCGCGTCGTGCTCTACACGGCGGCGCCGGGCAGCGCGTCGGAGCGCGGGCTTCAGAAGCTCCGCGGCACCTGAATCCGGCGCGCCGCGGCCCGGGCCGCCAGGCGCCCGACCGCCGGGACCTCCAGCGGCAGCAGCGAGGGGAACGGGTGGACGCGGCGGTGCTCGCCGCGCTCGATCGCCCGCACGACCGCCCGCGCGGCGGACTCGGGGGAGACCGGCGGGAGCGTGCGCACCGGCTTGCCGCGCCACGGCAGCAGCCCGACGTCGCGGGCGTCGGTGTCGGTGGCGCCCGGCACGTACTCCAGGACGGTGACGCCGGTGCCGCGCAGCTCGTTGCGCATCGTGCGGGTGGCGTGCGCGAGCGCGACCTTCGCCGAGCCGTAGTGGCCGAGCATCGGGACCGGCAGCGCCTGCAGCGTCGACGTGACGTTGACGATCACCCCGCCGCCGCGCATCCCCGGCAGCAGCGCGCGGGCCAGCGCGAGCGGCGACCAGAAGTTCGTCTCGAACAGCGCCCGCGCGTCGGCGCCGTCGCCGAGCTCGCCCTGGGCAGCGACGAGCCCCGCGCCGGCGTTGCTGACCAGCACCCGCACCCCGTCCAGCGCCCGCGCCGCCGCACCGGCGAGCTCGGCGGCGGCGCCCGGGCGCGACAGGTCGGCCTCGATCACGTGCGGGCGCGTCCCGCCGCGCGCCGCGATCCGGTCGGCCACTTCCTCCAGCGCGTCCCGCCGGCGCGCCGCGATCGCCAGCCGGGCACCGCGCCCGGCCAGCGCGAACGCCAGCGCGCGGCCGATCCCGCTGGACGCGCCGGTGAGCAGGACCGGCGCGTCCGCCAGCTCGATCCGGGCCATCATCGCCTCCCGTATTGACTGATTATCAATCAATACGGGAGGCTAGACTCGCCCGCGACCGCACGTCAATCCGAGGAGCCGCCCATGGCTCAGCCCGGCAAGTCCCGGCCCGACCGCCGGCGGATGCTGGTCGACGCCGCCGCCGAGCTGTTCGCCGGCCGCGCCTACGACGAGGTGACCACCACCGAGATCGCGCGGCGGGCGGGCGTCGCCTACGGGCTGATCGCGCACCACTTCGGCAACAAGCGCGGCCTCTACCTCGCGACGATCCGCGCCGCCGCCGACCGGCTGCGGGTCGTCCACGAGGCCGAGCCCGAGGGCGCGACGCCGGGGGAGCGGCTGCGCGACGCCCTCGACCGGCACATCGCCTTCATGGAGGCCAACGCCGCCGGGTTCCTGGCGGTGATGCGCGGCGGGAACGGCTCCGACCCGGAGGTCCGCGCGATCGTGGAGGACCTGCGCTGGCAGGGGGCGCGACGGCTGCTGGACGCGCTGGGAGTCCCCGGCCCGGCACGTCCCGTGCTGCGCACCACGATGCGCGGCTGGGTCGGCTACCTGGACGAGGTCGTCATCGACCACCTGCGGCACCGCGACGTCCCGCGCGAGCGGCTGGCGGCCCTCGCGGCGGCGACGCTGGCGGGCGCCCTGCGCGCCGCGTGCGCGGCCGACCCGGAGATCGGCCTGGACGCCGAGGTGATCGGCCTGCTCGACGCCTGACGCCCGCCGGCGCCATCGACCTGCGGCCGGGCGGCGCGGCCGTCACCGACCCGGCCGCCCGGCATGGTGCAGGGACCACCCGGCCCTGAGCGGGTTCTAGCCCTTCGTCCCGTCCACGATCCCGAGGCCGTCGGCGCCGACCCGCACGGACGACTCGTCAAGGACGGACTCCGACACCGGCTGGACCGCACCGTCCAGGTCGAGGACGGGCGACGCCTCCTTGTACCAGGACTCGATCACCGCGTTGCCCCAGAAGTCGCGGCGGCGGTCGTCGTGCACGTTCCACCGGAACGTCTCGTGGTCGGGGTCGCCGGTGTAGTAGTCGGAGGTGTAGATCTCCACCCGGTGCCCGTCGGGGTCGCGCAGGTACACGTAGAAGGCGTTGGACACGCCGTGGCGGCCGGGGCCGCGCTCGATGTGGTGCTGCTTCCCGAGCGAGCCGAAGACGTCGGCGGTGTGCAGCACCTGGTGCGACTCGTGCGTGGCCATCCCGATGTGGTGCAGGCGGGGGCCCGCGCCACCGGTGAACGCGACGTCGTGGACGGTCTGCTTCCGGTACATCCAGGCCGCGTACAGCTCGTGCTCGTCGCCCTCGATCGTCTCCGAGCAGCCGAACCCGAGCGAGCGGTAGTGCGCGTACGCGGCGGGGATGTCGGGGGTGCAGACGTTGAAGTGGTCGAGCCGCGCGATGCGGGCGCCCCGGTGCAGGTCGTAGCGCTGGATGAGGCGCTCGCCGCGCGCGATGCCGTGGAAGAACTCGACGGTGAAGCCGAGCGGGTCGACGACCCGGACGGCGTCGCCGACGCCGTGCGTCCCGGTCCCGGCGGGGACGCGGCGGACGGGCCGTCCGAGCCCGGCGAAGAACCGTCCGGCGCGTTCCACGTCCTCGGGCGCGCGGACCCGGTAGGCGATGTGGTCCAGCGCCGCGACCGGACCGGCCCGCAGCACGAGCGAGTGGTGCGTGAGCTCGTCGGTGCCCCGCAGGTAGAGGACGTCCGCCTCCTCGTGCTGGACGTGCAGGCCGAGCATGTCGACCCAGAACCAGCGGGCCGCCGCCAGGTCGGTGACGGCGAGCTGCGCGTAGGCGGAGCGGATGACGTCGGGGGGTGTGCTCATGACTGCTCCTGGGCGCCGAAGCGGGGCGTGCGGGCCTCGCCGAGCATGACGTGCACGATCTTCAACTCGGAGAAGAAGTCGATGCTGTGCGCGCCGCCCTCGCGGCCGAGGCCCGAGTCCTTCACGCCTCCGAAGGGAGTGCGCAGGTCACGGACGTTGTGCGAGTTGATCCAGACCATACCGGAGGCGACCGCGTGGGCGATGCGGTGGCCGCGGCGCAGGTCGCCCGTCCACACGTAGGCGGCGAGCCCGTAGCGGGTGGCGTTGGCGAGCTCGACCGCCTCGGCCTCGTCGTCGAACGGCGCGGCCGCCACGACGGGGCCGAAGATCTCCTCCTGGAAGATGCGGGCGTCGCGCGGCACGTCGGTGAACACGGCGGGCTGCAGGTAGTTGCCCTCGGGCAGGTGGCCGGGCCGCTCGCCGCCCGCGATGAGCTTCGCCTCCCGCCTGCCGATCTCGACGTACTCCATCACGCGCGCGTAGTGCTCGGGGTGCACGAGCGCGCCGACCTCGGTGGACGGGTCGGCCGGCGGCCCCACCCTCACCTTCCCGGCGCGCTCGGCGAGCCGCCGGGTGAACTCCTCGTACACGGGCCGTTCCACCAGCACCCGGGACCCGGCCGTGCAGCGCTCGCCGTTGAGGGAGAACACGCCGAACACCACCGAGTCGAGCGCGGCGTCGAGGTCGGCGTCGGCGAACACCACGACCGGCGACTTGCCGCCGAGCTCCATGGACAGCGCTTTCAGGCCGTCGGCGGAGCAGCGCATGATGTGCCGCCCGGTGTCGGTCGAGCCGGTGAACGACAGCAGCGGCACGTCCGGGTGGTCGACGAGGGCCTGCCCGGCCACCTCGCCGATCCCGTGCACGATGTTGACGGCGCCCGCGGGCACGCCCGCCTCGGCGAGGATCTCCGGCCACAGCCCGGCCGACAGCGGCGTCCACTCGGCGGGCTTGAGCACCAGCGTGCAGCCGGACGCCAGCGCCGGCGCCAGCTTCCAGCTCTCCAGCATGAACGGGGTGTTCCACGGGGTGATCAGCCCGGCGACGCCGGCGGGCGTGCGCACCACGTAGTTGATCTGCTGGTCGCCGGCCCGGTAGGCCTCCTCGCCGAGCGCGACGACGACGTCGGCGAAGTAGCGGAAGTTCTCCGCGGCGCGGCGCGCCTGCCCGCGCGCCTGGGTGATCGGCAGGCCGGAGTCGAACGACTCCAGCTCGGCGAGCCGGTCCTCGCGCGCCTCGACCGCGTCGGCGACGCGGGTGAGGACGTTCGCGTGCTCGCGGTTCCCGAGGGCCGACCAGGCGGGGAAGGCGGCCTTCGCGGCGGCGACGGCGCGGTCCACGTCGGCGGGGCCGCCCGCGGCGGCGACGGCGTAGGGCGCGTTGGAGACGGGGTCGGCGACGTCGAAGACCGCGCCGTCGGCGCTGTCGGTGAACGCGCCGCCGATCCAGTGCCGGATGCGGTCCGGCAGGCCGGCGGGGCGGGGGCTGGAGGGGACGGGCATCGTGCTCTCTTCCGGTTCGGTGGTCGGGGCGGCGGCGCGGGTCAGGGCCGCCTCGCCAGGGCCGCGGTGAGGTCGCCGGCCTGGTCGAGCAGCGCGCCGATGCGCGCCCGCGCCTCGGCGGACGGCGCGGTCAGCGGCGGCCGGACGCGCCCGGACGGGATCCGGCCGCAGCGCTCCAGCACCCACTTGGCGGGCGCCGGGTTCGTCTCGACGAACAGCAGGTCGACGAGGGGGTGCAGCCGGTAGTGCAGGTCGCGGGCGGCGGCGTGGTCGCCGGCCGTCCACAGCTCGTACATCCGGGCGACCGCGTCCGGGGCGAGGTTGGCGACCGCGCTGACGAACCCGGCGCCGCCGAGCGCCAGCAGCGGCAGGCACAGTAGCTCGATCCCCGACCAGACGAGCAGCTCGGGCCCGCAGGCGTGCAGCACGCGGGAGAAGTGCTCGAAGTCCCTGGTGGTCTCCTTGATCCCGACGACGTTGTCGAAATCGGTGAACAGCCGCCGGACGGTCCCGGGCGCGATGTCCACGGCCGTGCGGGACGGCACGTTGTAGATGACGATCGGCAGGTCGGGGAACTCGCGCGCGACGGTCGCGTACCACTCGTACAGGGCGTCCTGCGTGGGCCGCGCGTAGTACGGGGTGATGACCAGCGCGGCGTCGGCGCCGGCGTCCCGGGCCGCGGCGGTGACCTCCAGGGTCTCCTCCAGCTTCGCCGAGCCGGTGCCGGGCAGGAACGGGACGCGGTCGGCGATCTCGCCGGCGGCGGCGCGGATCGCCTCGATGCGCTCCGCGGCGGTCTGGGCGCTCGGCTCGCCGGTGGACCCGCCGAGCGAGACGCCGTGCGAGCCGGACTCCAGCTGCCAGCGGACCAGCCCGCGCAGCGCGTCGAGGTCGAGGGCGCCGTCGGCGGTGAACGGCGTCACCACGGGGGCGATCGACCCGCGGATCGTCGCCGGGTCGGTGCGGAACTTCACATGTCCTCCTCGGGAAAGGGGCTGGTCAACGGCCGTCGCGGCGCCAGGCCTCGTACGCCTCGCGCCAGCGCGGCCCGAGCGGGTACAGGCCCTCGATCGGCTCTCCGGCGGCGACGCGCTCGGTGATGAAGCGCTCCTGCGCCTCCTGCTCGACGGCGTCCCCGACGAGTCCCTCGACGAGGTCCGGGGGGATCACGACGACGCCGTCGGCGTCGCCCACCAGCACGTCGCCGGGCTGGACGAGCGCGCCGCCGCAGGAGATCGGCAGCCCGGTGTCCCACGGCACGTGCCGGCGGCCGAGGACGGCCGGGTGCGCGCCGCCGTGGAAGACCGGGACGTCCAGGCCGGCGACGGCGGCGCTGTCGCGCAGCCCGCCGTCGGTGACGATGCCCGCCGCGCCGCGCTTGGCGGCGCGCAGCGCGAGGATGTCGCCGATCGTCCCGGCGGTGGTGTCGCCGCGCGCGTCCATCACCAGCACCTGCCCGGGCCGCAGCTCCTCCACGGCCCGCTTCTGCGCGTTCATGCCGCCGCCGTGCGCGGTGAACAGGTCCTCGCGCAGCGGCAGGTAGCGCAGTGTGTGCGCGGTGCCGACCATCTTCGTGTCGCCGCCGGCCGGGTGGACGCCGTCGATCGACATGTGCTGGAGGCCGCGCTTGCGCAGCTGGGAGCTGAGCGTCGCGGTCGACAGCCCGCGCAGCGCCTTCTCGGCCGCCGGATCCAGGGCGGGCTTCGGCCGGTACGCCGGGCCCCACGCGTCGGCGCGGACCGCCTCGTCCACGCGGGGCATCGCGCCCCATTCGGGCAGCGCGCGGTCCGCTTCGACGACCTCGTTGCGGAGGCGTCCGGTGGACAGCCGCCCGGCGGTCACCTCGACCTCGACGGTGTCGCCGGGCGCGGCGACGGACGCCCCGGCCGGGGTGCCGGTCAGGATGACGTCGCCGGGCTCCAGCGTGACCAGCCGGGACAGGTCGGCGACGAGGTCGGCGAACGGGAACAGCAGCGCGTCGCTGGTGCCGTCCTGGACGAGCTCGCCGTTCACCCACGTGCGCACCCGCAGCCCGCGCGGGTCGAGGCCCCGCGCGTCGAGCAGCCGGGGGCCGATCGGGGTGAACCCGTCGGCGCCCTTGGAGCGCAGGTTCGAGCCGCGGTCGGCGTGGCGGAGGTCGTGCACGCCCGCGTCGTGCGCCGCCGTCACCCAGCCGACGTGGTCCCAGGCGTCCGCGGGGGAGGCGTGCCGCGCGGTGCGGCCGATGACCAGGGCGATCTCGCCCTCGAACGTCATCAGCTCGCAGCCGGCCGGCCGGGTCAGCGGGGCGCCGGAGCCGGCCAGCGAGGACGGCGGCTTCAGGAAGTAGGACGGCGCCGCCGGGATCCGGCCGCGCTCGCGGGCCCGGGAGGGGAAGTTCAGGTGCACGGCGATGATCTTCGAGGGCCGGTTGCCCAGGGGGTGCGGCACGGGGCGCTCCTGTGACGGACGGGGAGGACGGGCAACGAAATCGTATATGAAGTCATGCACAATGTCGAGGGGAGGCTGCTCTGGTGTCGGACGCGGCTCGTTCACCGGACCGGGGGAGCGGGCGCGGCCGGGTCGGTACAGTATGATCGCAAATCGTGTACGAAATCCTCTAGGAGGTGCTGGAAGGATGCGCGACAGAGGCGGCCTCGCGGCCCGCACGCTCACGCCCGCCGAGCCCGCCGGCGCGCCGCCCGTGCTGCTCGTGCACGGCTTCGGCTCCGACGGGGCGGCCGACTGGATCGACACCGGCACGGCCGCCGCCCTCACCGGCGCCGGCCGCACCGTCGTCGTCCCCGACCTGCCCGGCCACGGGGACAGCCCCGCACCGCGGTCGGCCGCCGAGGCCACCGCCCCGGCGCTCGCCGCCGCCCTGCTGGCGGTCATGGACGGCGCCGGCGCCGCGTCCTTCGACATCGCCGGGTACTCCCTCGGCGCCCGCCTGGCCTGGGAGGTCGCCGCGACCGCGCCGGACCGGGTGGAACGCTCCGTCCTCGGCGGGCTGAGCCCGGCCGAGCCGTTCACCGCCGTCGACGTCGGCGCCCTCCACCGCGCCGTGGCGGACGGGACCCCCTGCCCCGACCCGTTCACCGCGGCCATCGCCGCCATGGTCACCGCGCAGGGCGACCGCGCCCGCGGCCTCGCCCTGTGCGTCGAAGGGCTGCGCTCGACGCCGTTCGCCGGCGGCCCCTGGAACGCGAAGGTCCTTCCCGTCTTCGTCGTCGGCGAGAATGATGACCTGACCCGAGGAATCGGGGACCTCGCCGAGGGGCTCGGCGGGGCCGGGCTGGTGACCGTTCCCGGCGCCCACCACGAGGTGCCGGGCGGGGCGCGCTTCCGGGAGACGCTCCTGGACGCGCTGGCGCGGTGACCGGGCCGTGGACGGGACCGTGGGGTGCGGGCCGAGGATGAGGAGAACCGGGTGAGTTCCGCCAGGAAGCAGGACCAGGGCAAGGAGAGCAAGGCAGAGTTCTGCTACGAGCTGCTGCGGTCGCGCATCCTCGATGGCACCTACGTGCCCGGGTACCGGCTGGTCATCAACCAGCTCGCGCAGGAGACCGGGGTCAGCACGATCCCGCTGCGCGAGGCGCTGCGCCGCCTGCAGTCCGACGGGCTGGTCGAGGTGGTGCGCAACGTCGGCGCCCGCGTCGCGGTCTTCGACGCCGAGCAGGTCGAGCACACCCTGCAGATCCTGGCGCGGCTGGAGGGGTACGCCACCGCGATCTCCGCGCCGCTGATGAAGGCCGCGCACATCGACGCCTCCCGCAAGATCAACGACCGGATGGTGGAGGCGCTGGAGGAGTTCGACCCGACCGCGTTCACCGCGCTGAACCGGGAGTTCCACTTCTCCATCTACGAGCACTGCCCGGACGCGCACCTGCGCTCCCTCCTCGAGGCGGAGTGGACCCGCCTCGACCACATGCGCCGCTCCACCTTCAGCTACGTCCCCGGCCGCGCCCGCCGGTCGGTCGAGGAGCACGAGCGGATCCTCGGGCTCATCTCCGGCGGCGCCGACCCGGCCGAGATCGAACGCGTCGCGTGCGCCCACAAGAACGCCACCGCCGACGCCCTCCACACCGCCAGGGGCTGACTCCCGGGGACGTCCCCTGGACGTGACCGGACGCGCCGTCCCCGCCGGGCGAAGGAGAGGGGGCGGCGCGTCCGGGGTCCGTCAGGTGAGGAGCTGGCCCCCGTCGACCTGGACGATCGCGCCGGTGATGTGCGCGGCCTGGTCGGAGGCCAGGAAGAGCACCAGCGGGGCGACGTCGCCGGTGCCCGCGATCCGGCCGAGGGGGATGCGCGCCTCCCACGCGGCGCGGGCCTGCGGGTCGTCCATCAGCCCCGCGGTCATCGGGGTGTGGACCGGTCCGGGCGCGACGCCGTTGACGCGGATGCCGTGCGCGGCGAGCTCGAGCGCGGCGGTGCGGGTCAGCGCGTCCACCGCGGCCTTGGTGGCCTCGTAGTGGCCGAGGCCGGCGGTCGGCTGGCGCGCGCCGATCGAGCTGACGTTGACGATCCGGCCCTTCGTGCCGTGCTCGACCATCTGGTTCGCGACCGCCTGCGTGACGGTGAACGTGCCGCGCAGGTTGACGGCGACGACGGTGTCGAACACCTCCAGCGGCAGCGCGGTGAGGGGGCCGCCGCCGGCGACCACGCCCGCGTTGTTGACCAGCACCTCGACGGGCCCGGCGAGCTCGGCGGCGCGGGCGGCGCCGGCGGCGACGGACGCGGCGTCGGTGACGTCCAGGGTGACGGCGGAGCAGCCGATCTCCCCGGCCGCGGCGGCGGCGCCGTCCTCGTCCCGGTCGGCGATCACGACGCGGTCGCCCGCGGCGGTGAACGCCGCCGCGACGGCGCGACCGATGCCGCTCGCGCCGCCCGTCACCAGGACGGACCGCCCGGCGCTCACCGGGCCTCCGCGATGATGATCCGCGGGCTGCCGGGCAGCTCGCGGGTCTCCGCCGGCTCCCAGCCGGCCTCCCGCAGCCAGCCGCGCACCTCGTCCTCGGGGTAGACCACCGTGCCGTCGATGACCAGGTACTCGCCCGCGTGCAGGGCGTCGATGGCGCGCTGCTGCGGGTCCGCGTCGAGGAAGAAGTCGAGCAGCACGAGGGTGGCGCCGTCGGAGGCCGCGCGCCGCGCCTGCCCGATGATGGCCCTGTTCTGCTCCGCGTCGAAGCGGTGCACGACGTGTTCGAGCAGGACGAGGTCGTGCGGCTCGGGGACGTCGCCGGTCACCGGGTCGGTGCGGACGACCTCGACGCGGTCGCCGGCGCCCGCGTCGTCGATGACCTTGCGGGCGGCGTCCACCAGCTCGCCGGCGGAGGCGAAGGTTCCGCGGGCGTCCGGGGCGGCGGCGAGCGCCTCGGCGAGGAACGAGCCGGACAGCCCACCGAAGTCCAGGATCCGCCGGTAGGGGGTGAAGTCGAACGTCTCCGCGAGCATCCGGGCGTGCAGGGCGTTGTAGGTCATCACGCCGCTCATGAAGGTCCGCATGCGGTCGCCGGCGAGGTCGAGCGGCTGCGGCCGGGCGGTCCGGGCCGTGCCCGCGAACCCGAGCCAGTGCCCGTAGCTGATCGCGTCGAGGAAGGCCAGGAAGGGGCGCAGGTCCACGCCGTGCTCGCCGCCGGCCAGGTAGGCGGCCGTGGCGGAGGTGTTGGCGTAGCGGCCGTCCTCGCGGGCCAGCAGGCCGAGCCCGGACAGGGCGTCGCCGAGGATCCGGGCGGTGCGCTCGGGCAGGCCCGTGCGGGAGGCCAGCTCGGGCGCGGTCGCCGGGCCCGCGGCCAGCGCGGCGAACACGCCGGCCTCGCTCGCCGCGAACAGCTGCTTGGCGGCCATGTAGCCGGTGGCGACGCCGAGGATGCCGGACGGGTCGGCGCCGGGGGAGGGAAGCGGCATGCGGATCTCCTTCTGCAAAAGAATATGCAGGATGCTATACGATCAGTCGGGTCAACGGCCAGCGGCGGGCGCGGGCGGGCGCCGCCCGCGACGGCCGGCCACCGATCGGAGGTCAGCGATGGAGTTCTCGGAACGGGTGCCGAGGCGCCGCCTGGGCGCGGACGGCCCGGAGGTGCCGCCGCTGGCGCTGGGGTCCTGGAACACCTGGGACCGCATGGAACGTGAGGCGGCCGCCGAGCTGGTCCGCGCCGCCGCCGAGCACGGCGCGGCCATGTTCGACGTCGCGCACTACGACTTCGGCCCGCATGCCGAGAACGCCGTGACGGACGTGCTGTTCGGGCAGGCCGTCCGGGACGCGGGCCTCGCGCGCGAGGACTACCTGCTGTGCGGCAAGCTCTGGCTCTGGGAGTACCCGGCCCTGTCCTTCGCCGAGCAGATCGAGGTGTCGCTCGGGCGCATCGGCACCGACCGTGCCGACATGGTCGTGGTCGGCGACTTCCTGGAGAGGCCGGACCTGCGCGCGGTCGTCGCCGACGTCTCCGAGCTCGTGCGGGCGGGGCGGTTCGCGGCGTGGGGCGTCAACAACTGGTCCGCCGCCGACGTGGACTTCGCCCGCCGGTTCGCCACCGCGGAGGGCCTCGTCCCGCCGTCGTTCGCGCAGCTGAAGTACAGCCTGGCCCGCCGCTCGGTGCCCGAGGGGGCGCCCTACCACCGGCTGTTCGAGGACGGCCTAGGCCTGCAGGCGTCGGACGTGCTGGAGGGCGGGATCCTCGCCGGGAAGCTCGACCCGCAGCGCAAGATCGGGCAGGACCCCGGCGGCATCCGCGACCGGATCCGCGCCGCGTACCCGCAGGTCCGGAAGGTCGCCGAACGGTTCGGCGCGACCCCGGCGCAGCTCGCGATCGCCTACTGCCTCACCCATCCCGCCGTGGCGAACGTCCTGGTCGGCGTCAGCCGCAGGGCGCAGCTGGACGACAACCTCGCCGCGCTGGACCTGCTGGCCCGGCACGGCGCCGACCTCCCGCAAGCGGTCGCCGCCCTCTGGCTGGACGAGGGCGTGGTGGACCCGGCCGCCTCCTGGGGCACCACCGCCCCCTGACTCAACGGAGTTCGTGGATCACCCGGCCGTCCAGGACGGTCATCGCCACCGGCACCGTCGGCAGCGCGTCGGGCTCCAGGTCGAGCAGGTCGGCGTCCAGCACGCACAGGTCGGCGACCTTGCCGGGCTCGATCGAGCCCTTCTCGTGCTCGGCGCCGTCCTGCCAGGCCGGGGTGATCGTGTAGGCGCGGAGCGCCTCGGTGAGCGCGAGCCGCTGCGCCGCGCCGCGGACGCTCCCGTCCACGCCCCGGCGGGTGACCGCGGCCGCGACGCCGATCCGCCAGTCCGGGGTGAGCACGGGCGCGTCCGAGCTGAGGGACAGCCGGACGCCCGCGTCGAGCGCGTCGCGGGTGGGCCAGGCGTCCCGCAGCGCGTCCTCGCCGAGCGCGGCGGCCAGCATCGGCTCGGTCGCGACCGGGATGCCGGCCTGCGTGTTCAGCCCGATCCGGCGGGACGCCAGGACGCGCAGCGTCGCGGGGGACAGCAGGTCGCCGTGGATGACGTAGTGCC
The DNA here is from genome assembly GCF_040651755.1 of Actinomadura sp. NPDC048394. Lineage (NCBI taxonomy): Bacteria > Bacillati > Actinomycetota > Actinomycetes > Streptosporangiales > Thermomonosporaceae > Actinomadura > Actinomadura sp. NPDC048394. The sequence goes on from NZ_JBEZJL010000103.1 coordinate 27,684, forward strand.
GGGCGTCCCGCCCGTCGCGGTCCGTCGCGGCGGCGAGCGCGTCCGCGACGACGCGGGTCGCGCGGTCCCCGGTGGCGTGCACGCCGATCTGGTGCCCGGCGCCGTGCGCCATGCCGATCATCGCGCGGAGCGCGGCCTCGCGCTCGCCGTCGTCCGCGCCGTCGACGAGCAGCGCACCGTGCCCGCCGTCCGCGTACGGGCGGTCGGTCCAGGCGGTGCGCATCGGGGGGATGCCGTCGGCGAAGATCTTCACGCCCGCGACGCGGAACCGGCCCGGCACGTCCGGCGGCGGGACGAACTCGCGCAGCCCCTTCTCCAGGTCCGCCGCCGAGCTGCGGCCGTCCAGCTCGCCGAACAGCATCAGCGCGGTGACCCGCGCCTTGAGCGCGCCCTCGGCGGCGAGGTCGGCGTAGTCGCGCAGCGCGGCGGAGCCGAAGCAGCCGCTCGGGCCGCCGTCCTCGCCCGGGCCGAGACCCGGCTCGGTGTAGCTGGTGACGCCGAGGGAGGCCAGCAGGCCGGACGTGCGCAGGATCGCGCGGCGCCGGTCGGCGGAGGTCTCCAGCCGGGACGGCGCCTCGTGCGCGTGCCCGCCCGATCCGGCCAGCTGGTCCATCAGCAGGGACGGCCACATCGCGCCGAGCCAGACGCCGTGCAGGTGCGAGTCGTTGATGCCGGGCAGCACCGACCGCCCGGCCAGCCGGACGACCCGGGTCCCGCGCCCGACCAGCGGCGCGACCTCCGCGGCGGTGCCGGCGCGGGCGATGCGGCCGGCGCGCACCGCGACCGCCTCCGCCACACGGTCCCGGGCGTCGGCGGTGTGCACCCGGCCGCCGGTGAGGACGAGGTCGGCCGGGGTGGATTCGTCGGTCATATCGCGCTCCAGCTCTGGACACCGTTGACGGGATGCCTTTAACGTACACGGAATCAGATACGATTTTGGAGTGCCCGGCCCCCAGGGCATGGGCGCACCGGGCCTTCGGAGGTAATCGATGCCCCTTCATCCCGAGGCGCAGCGGATCGTCGGCCGCACCCCCGCCGAGGACCCGGACGCGGCGGCGGCGCCGCCGGACGTGCCCGCGATGCGCGAGCGGTTCCGGCTGATGTGGACGATGCCGGAGGACCTGCGGCCGGTCGGCTCGGTCGCCGGCACCGCGATCCCCGGCCCGGCCGGCGACCTCCCGGCGCGTGTCTACACCCCCGAGGGCGACGGCCCGTTCCCCGCGTTCGTCTGGTTCCACGGCGGCGGCTGGACGATCGGCGGCCTCGACGAGAACGAGTACGCCTGCCGCGCCGTCTGCGCGGAGGCCGGGGCCGTCGTCGTCTCCGTCGACTACCGGCTCGCCCCGGAGAACCCGTTCCCGGCCGCCGCCGAGGACGCCTACGCAGCCGTCCAGTGGGTCGCCGCACACGGCGCGCAGATCAACGCCGACCCGTCCCGGATCGCCGTCGGCGGCGAGAGCGCCGGCGGGAACCTCGCCGCGGTCGCCGCGCTCAAGGCCCGCGACCTCGGCGGACCGGACCTGGCCTTGCAGGTGCTCGTCTCGCCCGTCCTCGGCCACCCCGAGGACGGACGCGCCTCCTACGCCGAGTTCGCGGAGGGCTACTTCCTCACCAAGGCCAGCATGGAATGGTTCTTCACCACCTACCCGACCGGCCCGGCCGACCTCGACGACCCCTACCTCCTGCCGCTGCGCTCCAAGGACCTGTCCGGGCTGGCACCCGCGCTGATCCTCGAAGCCGAGTGCGACGTGCTCCGCGACGAGGGAGAGGAGTACGCCCGGCGGTTGAAGGACGCCGGAGTGGAGACCGAACTCGTCCGCTACGACGGCCTCATCCACGCGTTCTTCGGCCCGCTCGCCTCCGAGCTGTCGGTCGCGAAGCAGGCCCACTCCCGCGCGGCCGCCGCCCTCCGCGCCGCCTTCGGGACGGACGGCGCGTGATGGAGGCTCCGGCTCTCGCGCTGGAGGGCGTCGCGGTCGACCGGGCCGATGTGCCGGTCGTCCACGACGTCGCGCTGGAGGCCGCGCGCGGCGAGGTCACCGTCGTCCTCGGCGCGAACGGCGCGGGAAAGACGACGCTGATGGACGGCATCGCCGGCCTCGCCCCGGTGAAGTCCGGGACGATCCGGCTCGGCGGCACCGCCATCGAGAAGCTCGCCCCCTACAAGCGGGCCCGGGCGGGCCTCGGATACGTCGAGCAGGCGCGCACCACGTTCCGGACCCTCACCGTCGAGCAGAACCTGCTGGTCTCGCAGCAGGGCGACGGCGACCTGGCGACCGTCTACCGGCTCTTCCCCGAGCTGGACAAGCGGCGCGGCCTGCAGGCCGGGCACCTGTCGGGCGGCGAGCAGCAGATGGTGGTGCTCGGCCGCGCGCTGGTGTCGGCGCCGAAGGTCGTGCTGATCGACGAGATGTCGCTCGGCCTCGCGCCGCTGGTGGTGCGGCGGCTGATGGCCACGGTCGGCGAGCTCGCCGGGATGGGGATCGCGGTCGTGCTCATCGAGCAGTTCGCGAACCTCGCCCTGGACGTCGGCACCAGCGCGCACGTGCTCCGCAAGGGCCGGATCGTGTTCTCCGGCCCGTGCGCGGACCTGCGCGGCGACGAGCGGCGGCTGCACCGCCTGTACTTCGGCGGCGCACCGTCCGCCGGCGGCACCGAGACCGATCCGGACGGCGGGACGCCGGCGGCGGAGAGCGAGGCACGATGAACCCGATCGGCAGGCTCCGGTCCGGCCGGAGCCTCGGCGCCGGCCTCGGCGCGGCCGTGCTCGCCTGCGCGGTGCTCCCGGCGGTGCTGCCGCCCTACTGGATCTACCTGGCGATCAGCGCCGCGGTCAGCGCGGTGGTCATGCAGAGCTTCGGCGTGATCGTCGGCCGCGCCGGCGTGCTGTCGCTGTGCCAGATGTCGTTCGCGGCGATCGGCGCGTGGGTCGTGCTGAAGCTCAACGTGATGGGCGCGCCCGGCGGGTTCTTCGCCTGGCTGCTGCTCGGCGGCCTGGCGGCGGTGCCGGTCGGCGTCGCGATCGGGCTGCCCGCGCTGCGCATCCGCGGCGTGAACCTCGCGGTCGTCACCTTCGGCTTCGCCGTGTCCGCCGACATCGTGTGGAACGCCAACCCGTTCCCCGGCGCCGCGGACCTGACGATGCTGGACCGGCCGGCGCCGTTCGACACCGACGGCGGCTACTTCGTCCTCTGCGTCATCGTCTTCACGGTCCTCGCGGTCGCGCTGCGGGCGATCGGCCGGACGCGGCTCGGCCTGTCCTGGTACGAGCTGCGGCACTCCGAGCGCTCCGCCGCCGCGCACGGCGTCTCGGTGGCGCGCAGCAAGCTCGCCGCGTTCGCGATCAGCGCGTTCGTCGCCGGCATCGGCGGCGGCCTGCTGGCCGGGCAGCTCAGCATGGTGGTGCCGGGCAACTTCGCGATGGGGCAGTCCCTCGCGCTGTTCGCCGTCGCCGTCATGATCGGGCCGCACCATCCCGAGGGCGCGGTGCTCGGCGGGGTGTTCGGCGCCGTGATGGCGACGATCATGGACAAGCTGTCGCTGCCGCAGGACTTCGGCGGCGTGCTGTTCGGCGCCGGCGCGCTGCTCGCGCTGCGCAGCGGCCTCAGCCAGACCGACATGACCCGGATGCGCAAGCGCGAACGCGACGCCCGCAGGCTCCTCGACGCGACCGGCGGGGCACGCCCCGGCGGCGCGCCTGACGCGCCCGGCGCACCCGGTGGGCCTGACGCGCCCGGTGGGCCGAAGCCCGTCACCGTGCCGGCGCCGCGGCCGTCCGGCGACCCCCGCGTCCCCGCGCTGAAGGTCGGCGGGCTGACCGTCAGGTTCGGCGAGGTCGTCGCGCTCGACGCGGTCGACCTCACCGTCCCCGAGGGCGCGGTCGCCGGGCTGATCGGCCCGAACGGCGCCGGCAAGTCCACGTTCATCGCGGCGGCGACCGGGTTCGTCGCGGGCTACGAGGGCTCGGTGGAGCTGGCCGGCGTCCCGCTGGACCGGCTCGGCCCGAGCGCCCGCGCGAAGCGCGGCCTGCGGCGCACGTTCCAGACCACGGCGATCGCCCCCGAGCTGTCCCTGTACGAGTACCTGACGATCGGCTCGGGCCGGCGGCTGCCGCGCGCCGAGGCCGACGAGCTGCTGGAGTTCTTCGGCTGCCCGCCCGGCGACGTCCCTGTCTCCGTCGTCGACGCCGGAAGCCGCCGGCTGCTGGACGTCGCCGCGGCGATCGCCGTGAAGCCGCAGGTGGCGCTGCTCGACGAGCCCGCCGCCGGCCAGTCCGCCGCCGAGTCGCTGGCGCTCGGCCGGCGGCTCACCGAGGTCCCCGCCCGGTTCGGGGTGTCGATCCTGCTCGTCGAGCACGACATGGAGCTGGTCCAGGCGACCTGCGCGCAGGTCACCGTCCTGGACTTCGGGCACGTCATCGCGTCCGGCCCCACCGCCGAGGTCCTGGAGGACCCCGCCGTCCGGGCCGCCTACCTCGGGACCGCGGACGTCCCCGCGACCTGACGTCCCGCCCCCGACCCCCCTCTCACCCACCCCCCGCAAGCAAGGGCTCTGCCATGAAGCGCACTCTCTCGACGGCGGCGGCCGCGCTCGCCGTGTCCGTCACCGTGTCCGTGACCGCGGCCGGCTGCCGGTCGGGCGACTCCACCAAGGGACCGATCAAGGTCGGCTCCATCAACGGCATCACCGGGCTGTTCCAGACCCCCGAGGTACCGAAGGCCGTCAAGGCGGTCTTCGACGAGGTCAACGCCGCCGGCGGCATCGGCGGCCGCAAGCTGAGGCTGATCAGCAAGGACGACGCGATGGACCCGCAGCGCTCCAGCCAGGCGGCCCGCGAGCTGATCAAGTCCGACGGCGTGGTCGCGTTCGCCGGGTCCTCCAGCGCGGTGGACTGCGGGCTGAACCGGGCGACCTACAGCAAGGAGAAGATCGTCTCGGTCCCGGCCGTCGGCGTCGACCCGGCCTGCTTCACCAGCCCGAACATCGCCCCGGTGAACCCGGGCCCGTACGCGCTGACGACCGCGATGCTCTACTACGCGTCCGAGACGCTGAAGAAGCAGAGGATCTGCATCGACTACACCGTCCTGCCGGGCAGCGGCGGCGGCATCGAGAACGCCATCAAGAAGTGGACGGAGCTGACCGGCAAGACGCTCGCCCACAAGAACCTCGCGGTCGGCAACGGCGATCCGACGCGCTACCTCGTCGCCGACAAGAACGCCGGCTGCGAGGCCGTCCTCTACAACGCGACCGTCGCGCCCTGGTTCTCGCAGGCCAAGACGCAGGGCATGCAGAACGTCGACTTCCTGCTCGCGGCCAACAGCTACACCGACGCCAACGCGAAGGTGATCCCGGCGGGGATGAACGCCTACTGCGGCGCCGAGTGGCAGCCGTACACCGACCCCTCGCTGCCGGGCAACGACCGCTGGGCGAAGATCGTCGAGGGGAACGGCATCCAGAAGACCGCGTTCAGCCAGGGCGCGGTGATGGCGGCGGACCTCTTCGTCCAGGTCCTGAAGGGCATCAAGGGCGACATCACCCGCGCGTCCGTCACCGAGGCGTTCAAGACGATGAAGCCGGTCGGCTACCCGATGGCCGCGAACCCGTGGGTGTTCGGGCCCGGCAAGGAGCACAACCCGATCAAGGGAACCCGGTTCGTGAAGGCCGACAACGGCGGCTGGAAGGTCCTGCCCGAGGGGTTCACCGTCCCCGGCGAGAAGTAGCGGACGGGCAGAACCGACCGCCGGGCGCGCGGACCCCCGCCCCCCGCCACCGACGCCCGCCTCGAGATGGTTTTGATTGTTGGGCCGGGG
>NZ_JBEZJL010000104.1:0-32370 GCF_040651755.1 Actinomadura sp. NPDC048394
TCGAGGGGCCGTCGCTCCAGCAGGCCGGGCGGCGGGCCGGGCCTTGACGGCGGCTCGCCGCGTTTCAGGCCCGGGGCCTTGACGGCGGCTCGCCGCGAGTGAACGCCGGGTCCGCTAGGGGCGCGGGGCGGCGGTGACCGTGCCGGCGTCCGTCGCGGGGACGGTGTCGGCGGGCGGCTTGGCGGCGGGGCCGCTGCCGCGCAGCGGGACCTCCTTGATGAACCACGCGACGACGAACGCGATCGCCGCGAGCACCGTCCCGCCGATGGCGATGCCGTGCACGCCGCTGGTGACGCCCGCCTCGAACGCGTCGCGGACGGGCGCGGGCAGTTTCTCCAGCAGGTCGGGGGTGACGTGCTGGCCGCCGGAGGCGAGCCTGTGCCCGGCGTCCGCGCCGAGCCTGCGCACCGCCTCGTCCTCGAACCGGCCGTTGTAGATGGAGCCGAGGAGCGCCACGCCGAGCGAGCCGCCGATGGTGCGGAACAGCGTGACCGACCCGCTGGCCGAGCCCATGTCGCGCAGCTCGACGCTGTTCTGCGTGACCAGCATCGTGTTCTGCATGATCAGGCCCATCCCGAGGCCGACGCCCATGGTCAGGAACGAGCTGGTGAGCGTGCTGGTGCTCACCTCCAGCATCAGCAGGAGCAGCATCCCGCCGGTCAGCACCGCGCCGCCGATGATCGGGAAGTGCCGGTAGCGGCCGGTGCGGGTGATGAGCTGCCCGCTGATCAGCATCGTGGCGAGCATCCCGAACATCAGCGGGAGCAGCAGCAGCCCGCTGGTGGTCGGGCTGGCGCCCTGGACGGTCTGCATGTACAGCGGCAGGTAGTTCACCGCGCCGAACATCGCGGCGCCGACCATGAAGCTGAGGATCTGCGCCGCGGTGAAGTTGCGGCTGCGGAACAGCCGCGGCGGCAGGATCGGCTCGGGCACCCTGGTCTCGGCGAACACGAAGACCACCAGCGCGACGACGCCGACGACGGCGAGCGCGACGATCCGCGCGGACGCCCACGGGTACTGCGAGCCGCCCCAGCTCGCGACCAGCGTCACGCACACGATCCCGACGGTGAGCAGGGTCGCGCCGACGTAGTCGATGCGGGCCTTGATGCGGGTGGTGTGCAGCCGCATCCCGAAGGCGATGACCAGCAGCGCGACCGCGCCGATCGGGACGTTGACGTAGAACGCCCAGCGCCAGCTGAGGTGGTCGGTGAGGAAGCCGCCGAGCAGCGGCCCGCCGACGAACGCGACCGGCATCATCGCGCCGATCAGCCCCTGGAAGCGGCCCCGCTCGCGGGGCGGCACCAGGTCGCCGATGATCGACATGGCGCCGACCATCAGGCCGCCGGCGCCGAGGCCCTGCAGCGCGCGGAAGCCGATCAGCTCGCCCATGTTCTGCGACAGCCCGGACAGCATCGACCCGGCGAGGAACACCACGATCGAGGTCATGAACATGCCCTTGCGGCCGTACAGGTCGCCGAGCTTGCCCCAGATGGGGGTGGCGGCGGCGGTGGCGAGCGTGTACGCCGTCACCACCCACGACAGGTGCTCCAGCCCGCCGAGGTCGCCGACGATCGTGGGCAGCGCGGTGCCGACGATCAGGTTGTCGAGCATCGCCAGGAACATCCCGAGCATCAGCCCGAAGATGGCGATGTAGATCTGCCGGGTGCTGAGCGCCGGGCGCTCGGCCGTCCCGTGTTCGGTCATGGTCACCTTCCCCTGAGGTCCCGCGACACGGGAACCCACTTACTTGCCGCCCGGCTAGTTATAGTAGCCCCAATCGGGAGGAACCGGTCCGGTCTCCGGCCGGAACGGGCGCCTCCTGACAATCGCCCGGATCTTGGGGGATCATGGCGGGGTGAACCTCAGCGTCTCCTCGTTCGACGACCTGTCCGCGCGCATCGCCGCCGTCCGCGACGAGCACCGCGAGCGCTTCCCCGGCGGCGCCGACGGCCGCCAGCCGGTGCACACGGTCTACGTCCCGGCCGACCGGTTCTCCCGCTCGACGCCCGCCGACTTCGGCGCGGAGGCGCTGCGCCTGCTGAACACCCACACCCCCGGCGCCGGCTCGTTCGGCGCCGCGTTCGGGCTCGACCCGGAGCTGGCCGGCCCGGTCCGCGAGCGGGTCGCCGCCAAGCTCGCCCGCGAGCCGATCGAGGACGTGCGGATCGACTTCGAGGACGGCTACGGGGTGCGCCCCGACGACGAGGAGGACGCGCACATCGCCCAGGTCGTCGAGGCCGTCGCCGCCGCCTACCAGGTCAAGGGGCTGCCGCACTACTGGGGCGTGCGGGTCAAGTCGTTCGCCGACGGCGGCCACGACCGCGCGATGCGCACCCTCGACGGGTTCCTCACCGCGCTGCGCGACCGGCTCGGCCGGCTGCCCGGCGGGTTCACCATCACCTTCCCCAAGGTCGTCGCGGCCGACCACGTCGCGCTGTTCGTCGAGTACCTCGACCGGCTGGAGACCGCGCTCGGCCTGCCGTCCGGCATCCTGCGCTTCGAGGTGCAGGTGGAGACCACCGAGGCGATCTTCACCCCGGACGGCCGGATCGGGCTGCCCGGCATCGCGGCCGCCGCCGGCGGCCGGCTCACCGCCGCGCACTTCGGCGTGTTCGACTACACCGCCGCGCTCGGGCTGCCGCCGGAGGAGCAGCGCCTCGACCATCCCGCCTGCGACTTCGCGCGGCACGTCATGCAGGTCGCGTTCGCCGGCACCGGCGTCCGGCTCTCGGACGGCTCGTCCAACGTGATCCCGCGCAACGACGGCCCGGACGAGGTGAACGCGACCTGGCAGGCGCACGCCGCGCAGGTCGGGCACTCCCTGCGGCACGGCTTCTACCAGGGCTGGGACCTGCATCCCGCGCACCTGCCGAGCCGCTACGCCGCCGTGTACGCCTTCCACCTGACCGGCGCCGACGAGGTGATCGGCCGGGTCCGCGCCTGGCACGAGCAGGCCGCGACCGGCGGGGTGCTGGACGAGCCCGCCACGATCCGCGCGCTCACCGACCGGCTCCGCCGCGCCGTCGACTGCGGCGCCCTCGACGAGAGCGTCCTGCCCGCGTCCTAGCCTCCGTTACGGGCGGTGCCTCCGTTACGGGCGGTGCGGGCCGGTGCGCCAGATCGGGCCGACGGCGTTGAGGACGGCGCCTAGCTGCTCCTCCTCGTAGGCGAAGTGCGCGTCCAGGTCGGCGGTGATCCGGTCGAGTTCAGCGCGCACACGGCCGGGGTCGGCGGAGCCGAGGTCGTCCACCATGGCCTGGAGCTCCTTGCGGGCGCCGGTCACCTCGACGTGCTCGCGGCGCAGCCGCTCGATGACCGGCGCGAGGCCGGGGAACTGCGCCTCCAGGCGCGGGAACGCGCGGCCCTCCTCGTTGTCGTGGTGCTCGCCGAGCACGTCGCACACCGACACGCAATGCTCGCGCAGCTGTCCCCGCAGGTCGGGCAGCGGAGCGGGACGCCCGTCGGGGGAGGCGAGAACGGCGTCGCGAAGGCCGGCGAGCTGCGCGCGCAGGTCGTTGTGGATCTGCACCAGTTCGTCGCCGATGGCCCACGCCCGCCCGTCCAGGTGGGCGCGGTGCAGGGCGACGACCGGGATGACGCGGGACGTGTTGCGCTGGTACTCGGCGTAGGCGGGGACGAGCTCGCCCTGCCGCGCGTACAGCCGGTCGCGCTCCTCCCCCTCGACCGGCAGCGCGACGCCGTCGAAGGTCTCCGTCCCGACCTCGACCGTGACGCGCGGGTCGGCGCGGACGTTGCGGTACCAGTCCGGGTCGTGGTCGGCGCCGGCGTTGGACGCGAACACCAGCAGCCGGTCGCCGTCGGCCATGTACCCGAGCGGCGTGGTGTACCTGCTGCCCGTCTTGGCGCCGGTGGCGGTCAGCAGCAGCAGGTCGGCGCCGGCGAACGGGCCGCCGACGGCGCCGCCGTTCGCCCGGAACTCCTCGATGATCGCCCTGTTCCAGTCGCTCACGAGCCGGTCTCCTATCCTGGACGCACGGAACGAGACTTTGCTTTGCAAGCAAAGTCTTTTATGGAACAAAGCTATTTTGGACGCAGAGGCATGTCAACCGAAGAGAGCGCGGGACCGGACGTCGACGACGGCATCCGGACGATGCTGCTGCTGATGCCGCGGCTGGTGTCGGCGGCCAAGCGGATCCGGGTGCCGGACGAGCTGGCGGCGTTCGATCTGGCGCCCCGCCACCTGTCGCTGCTGGCCTACCTGCTGTTCGACGGCCCGATGAGCGTCAACGAGCTGGCCGCGCGGCTGGAGGTCGCGCCCGCCACGGTCAGCCTGATGGTCGGCGACCTCAGCCGGCAGGGCATCCTGGAGCGCCGCGAGGATCCCGCCGACCGGCGCCGCACCATCGTCAGCGTCGCCGGCGAGCACCTGCCCGCGATCAACGGGTGGCTCGGTCAGGGCGCGGGCGCGTGGCGCACCGCGCTGGAACCGCTCACCCCCGCGCAGCGCCGCCTGTTCATCGACACGCTCCTGACCTACGAGCGCGCCGTCACCGAGGCCCGCTCCCGCTGACCCGGCGAGCCGCCACGGCGAGCCCGGCCCGTCGCCCCGGCCCGCGGCGGGTCAGCGGTCCGGGCGGGTGAAGGCGGCGAGGTCCTCGGGGGTGTCGATGTCGTCGGGGGACGCGACGTCGTCGCAGGGGACGCGGGTCACCAGGTCGGGGTGGGCGCGCAGGAAGCCCCGCGCGCCCATGTCCCCGACCGCGGCCTCGGCGACCGCGGCGAAGTGCTCGGCCCGCAGCAGGACGGGGTTGCGCGGCGCGCCGCCGTACGTCGCCACCGCGATCTCCGCGCCCGCGTCGTAGGCCGCGACGAGCAGGGCGATCGCGGCCGCGGTCACCCGCGGCTGGTCGACGAGCGCGACGACCACGGCGGGGCATCCCGGCGGCAGCGCCGCGAGCCCGGCGCGCAGCGACGAGCCCATCCCGTCCCGCCAGTCGGGGTTCGGCACCACCACGGCGCCGATCACCTCGACCTGCGCGGCGCCCGCCACCACCAGCACCGGGGCGCAGCCGCCGTCGCGCAGCGTCCGCACGCCCCGGTCGACGAGCCGCTCCCCGTCCAGCTCCACCAGCGCCTTCGGGCGGCCGAGGCGGCTGCCCTCGCCCGCGGCGAGCAGCAGGCCGGCCGGGGGCTCCGCGCCGTGCCGGCTCAACTCCTTCGCGGTCATCCGCCGAGGGTAGCCCGCGGATCAGCCGCCGGCGTGGATCCTGCCGCTGGTGTCGGTGAGCGGCCGCCCCGACCCGCCCCAGCGCAGCTGCACCAGCTCCGCCGCGATCGACACCGCGGTCTCCTCCGGCGTCCGCGCGCCGAGGTCCAGCCCGATCGGCGAGCGCAGCCGCCCGAGCTCGGCGTCGGTGAGGCCCGCCTCGCGCAGCCGGGCGAGCCGGTCGTCGTGGGTGCGCCGCGACCCCATCGCGCCGACGTACCCGGCGCGCGTCCGCAGCGCCACCTCCAGCAGCGGGACGTCGAACTTCGGGTCGTGGGTGAGGACGGCGATCGCGGTCCGCTCGTCGATCGCGCCGCCGGCCTCCTCCAGGTACTTGTGCGGCCACTTCACCACGACCTCGTCGGCGTCCGGGAACCGCTTGGGCGTCGCGAACACCGGCCGCGCGTCGCAGACCGTCACGTGGTAGCCGAGGAACTTGCCGACCCGCGCCACCGCCGCCGCGAAGTCGATCGCGCCGAACACCAGCAGCCGGGGCGGCGGCGCGAACGAGTGGACGAACACCGCGAGGTCGTCCAGCCGCCGCTCCCCCTCGCGGCCGTAGTGCCGCTGCCCGGTGAGGCCCTGCGCGAGCATGCCGCGCGCGTCGTCGTCGACCGCCGCGTTCAGGCGCGCCTCGTGCGGTTCGCCGGGGGCGAGCGAGCCCGCCGCGCGGTCCCGCCAGATGACGCGGCGCGCGCCGATGCGGCCCGGTCCGGCGACGACCGTCGCGACCGCGACCGGTTCGCGCGCCTCGATCGCCGCGGCGACGTCCGCGAACTCCGGGAACGTCGCGGCGCTCACCGGCTCGATCAGCACGTCCAGGATCCCGCCGCAGGTCAGCCCCACCGCGAACGCGTCGTCGTCGGTCACCCCGTACCGCTGGACGACCGGCTCGCCGCTCGCCATGACCGACTGCGCCAGCTCGTAGACGGCGCCCTCGACGCACCCCCCGGACACGCTGCCGGCGACCTCGCCGCCCGCCGACACCGCCATCGCCGCGCCCGCCGGGCGCGGCGCGCTGCGGAAGGTGTTCACCACCGTCGCCAGCCCGAACGTCTCCCCCGCCGCGTACCAGCCGGCGATGTCATCCAGCACGTCGCGCATGCGCCCGCTCCTTTCCGGTGCCGGCGACCAGCCGCGCCAGGCCCTCCAGGGCGGCGAGGCTGTGGCCGGAGGTGAAGTCGTCGACGTGCGGCAGTGCCGCCGCCATCCCCGCGGTGAGCGGCTCGTACCCGGGCCGCGCCTTGTGCGGGTTCGCCCAGATCACCCGGTGCGCGAGCCGCCGCAGCCGGGCCATCTGCGCGCCGAGCAGGGACGCGTCGCCGCGCTCCCAGCCGTCGGAGGCGATCACCACGACCGCGCCGCGCGCCAGGCCCCGCTGCCCGAACCGGTCGAGGAACTCCTTCAGCTCCTCGCCGAGCCGGGTGCCGCCGCTCCAGTCCGGGATCGCCGCGGACGCCGCCGCCATCGCCGCGTCCGCGTCGCGGTGCCGCAGCTCGCGGGTGAGCCGGGTCAGCCGCGTCCCCGCGCTGAACACCTCGACGTCGCGGCCGCCGGAGCGGGCCGCGGCGTGCGCGAACCGCAGCAGCGCGTCCGCGTACGGGCTCATCGACCCGCTGACGTCCACGATCAGCACGACGCGGCGCGGCCGGGTGCGGTGCGCCCGGTGCCGCAGCAGCGACGTCTCGCCGCCGCGCCGCAGCGTCTCGCGGACGGTGCGGGCCGGGTCGAGGCGGCCGGACGGCGCGGGCGCGAACCGGCGCGACCGGCGGCGCTCGGCGCCCGCGTCCAGCACCGCGATCAGCCGGGCGACCTCGGCGCGCTCGGCGGCGGTGAGCCGCGCGACGTCCCGGTCGCGGAGCACCTCGACGGCGCTGGCGGTCGCCGCGTTCAGCTCGCCGTCGTCCTCGCCGCCCGCGCCGCCGTCCGGTTCGGCGACCGTCACGCGGCGGACGACCACGGGCGGCGGGCGGCGGGACGGGCGCGCCGTCGCGCCGGAGAAGTACGCGGCGAAGCAGCGGTCGTAGCGGGCGAGGTCGTCGGGGTCGGCGCACAGCGTGAGCCGTCCCGCCCAGTACACCTCGGACGGGTCGAGGACGTCGAGGTGGTCGAGCGCGGCGAGCATCGCCTGGACGCGCTCGGGGTCGGCGGAGCCGCCGGCGGCGCGCAGCGTCCGGGCGAACCCGACCATCGTCTCGGTGACGTCCCGCACCGCCGCTCACCCGCCGTTCAGCAGGGCGTCGAGGCCGCCGGCGAGGACGCGCTGCTGGTCCTCGCGGTACTTGAGCACGGCGCCGAGCGTCACCGCGGCGGTGCCCGGGTCCAGCTCGCGGACGCCGAGCGCGACCAGCGCCTCGGTCCAGTCCAGGGTCTCCGCGACGCCCGGCGGCTTGAGCAGGTCCCGGGTCCGGAGCCGCTGCGCCGCGCCCGCGACCTGCCCGGCCAGCCGCGCGGCCGCGGCGGGCAGCCGCCGCCGGATGATCGCGACCTCGCGGTCGAACGACGGGTGCTCCAGCCAGTGATACAGGCAGCGGCGCTTCAGCGCGTCGTGCACCTCGCGGGTCCGGTTGGACGTGACGACGACGACCGGCGGGCGCTCGGCGCGGATCGTGCCGAGCTCGGGGACGGTGATGGTGAAGTCGCTGAGCACCTCGAGCAGGAACGCCTCGAACTCGTCGTCGGCGCGGTCCAGCTCGTCGACGAGCAGCACGCTCGGGGAGGTCTCCAGCGCCCGCAGCAGCGGCCGGGCGAGCAGGAACCGCCGGTCGTACAGCTCGCCTTCCAGCCGCGCGACGTCGCCGACGCCGGCGGCCTCGGCGGCGCGCAGGTGCAGGAGCTGGCGGGGGAAGTCCCAGTCGTAGAGGGCCTGCGAGGCGTCGAGGCCCTCGTAGCACTGCAGCCGGATCAGCGGCGCGCCGAGCGCGGTCGCGAGGGTCTTGGCCAGCTCCGTCTTGCCGACCCCGGCCTCGCCCTCCAGGAAGAGCGGCCGGCCCATCCGCAGCGCGAGGAAGCACGCGGTGGCGAGGCCCTCGTCGCAGAGGTAGGCGTGCCGGTCCAGCAGGGTCGCGAGGTCCGCGGGCGAGCCGACCCCGCCCGCCGCCGTCGACGCCGTCTCCGCCATGCTCGCCAGGCTACCCAGCGGAGCGGCGGACTCCCAGACGTCCGCATCCCCCGTTTCCGGCTCCGTTTCCATGGTAAAGCTGTAGGGAAAGTTGACTTTCGGGCGGCCGATCAGCAGCATCGAGCACATGCGAACCGGTGACACCCCCCACCGTCCCCAGCCCGGCCACGACGGCGACCTGACCGACGAGGCGACCTACCAGCGCGTCCGCGCGGCCCAGGCACCGGCCGGCCATGCGCTGTCGCGGCGCGGCATGCTGCGGCTGTCCGCCGGCGCGGGTCTCGGCGCCGCCCTCGGCGCCGCCGTCCAGCGCCCGGCGTTCGCCGACACCGCCCCCGCCACCGGGATCGTCAAACCGCTGCCGCCCGACCTGTTCATCCCGCAGGGCACCAATGCGGAGATGCGCTGGGAGGCCATGCGCGGGCAGGGCTACCTCACGCCCGTGGACCGGTTCTTCGTCCGCAACCACATCGCCACCCCGCGCATCGACGCCCGCACCTGGCGGCTCAAGCTCTGGGGCACCGGCCTGCACGGCGCACCGCCGGAGGAGCGTCCCGTCGAGTTCTCCTACGAGGACCTCCTCGGCATGCGCGCCGAGACCATCACCTCGTTCATCGAATGCACCGGCAACGGGCGCGGCTTCTACGCCTCCCAGCAGGGACAGCAGGTGTCCGGCACCTCGTGGAAGCTCGGCGCCGTGGGCGTCGCCCGCTGGCGCGGCGTGCCGCTGTCGGCCGTCCTCGAACGCGCGGGTCTCACCCCTGAGGCGGTGGACATCCTCCCCCGCGGGCTGGACGCTGACTTCGTGGACAAAGGCGAGAACCTCGGCCGGGTCAGGCGTCCCCTGCCCGTCGCCAAGGCGCTCAAGGACGTCCTGCTCGCCTACGAGATGAACGGCGCGCCGCTGCCGCCCGACCACGGCTTCCCCGTCCGGCTCGTCGTCCCGTCCTGGGTCGGCGTCGCCAACATCAAGTGGGTCGGCGACATCCAGGTCGCCGACGAGCCGCTCTTCTCCCCGTGGAACACCCGCTACTACCGGCTCTTCGGCCCCGGCTACCCGCCCGAGGGCAGCGCGCCGCTCACCCGCATGAACGTCAAGTCGGCGTTCGAACTGCCGTGGGACGCGCCGCTGCCCGCCCGCCCCCAGGTCCTGCACGGACGCTCCTGGTCCGGGACGGGGCGCGTGAAGAAGGTCGAGGTCAGCGTGGACGGCGGCGGCACCTGGCGGCACGCCCGCCTGCGCGACCGGCACGCCGACGGGCGCGGCTGGGTCCGCTGGGAGTTCCCTTGGCGGCCGGACGGTCCCGGAGCCCACGAGCTGCTCGCCCGCGCGACCGACGACACCGGCGCGTCCCAGCCGTCCACCGCGCCGTACAACACGCTCGGCTACCTGTTCGGCGCCGTCGTCCGCCACCCGGTCACCGTCTCCTGAAGGGACCCGCAATGGCACTGTGGAAGCCCGACCCGACCTTCTACGCCTCGCCGCGGGACGCGGTGTCCGCGCCGCCGGAGAAGCTCGCCTACGTCGCGGCGTTCGACCGCGCGGCGGAGAAGCCGGACGCGATCGCCGTCCTCGACGTCGACCCCGGCTCGGCGTCCTACGGCGACGTCGTCGGCTGGACGGACCTGCCCTACCTCGGCGACGAGCTGCACCACTTCGGATGGAACGCGTGCAGCAGCGCCCTGTGCCCCTACGCGCCGCACCCGCACGTGGAGCGCCGCTACCTGATCGTGCCGGGGCTGCGGTCGTCGCGCGTCTACGTCATCGACACGAAGGACAAGCCGACCGCGCCGGAGATCATCAAGGTGCTGGAGCCCGACGAGCTGGCGAAACGCGCCGGGTACTCGCGCCCCCACACCGTCCACTGCGGCCCGGAAGGGCTGTACCTGACCGCGCTCGGCGGCGCCAATGGAGAGGACGGGCCGGGCGGGATCGCGCTGCTCGACCACACCTCGTTCGACGTCCTCGGCCGCTGGGAGGTCGACCGCGGCCCGCAGTACTTCGCCTACGACGCCTGGTGGCACATCGCGCACGACGTGCTCATCACCTCCGAGTGGGGCACCCCGTCCATGCTCGAGGACGGTGTCGTCGGGGAGCTGCTGCTCGGCCGCAAGTACGGGCACTCGCTGCACTTCTGGGACCTGCGCAAGCGCCGCCACGTCCAGGAGGTCGACCTCGGCGACGAGCACCAGATGGTGCTGGAGCTGCGGCCCGCGCACGACCCGACCAAGCAGTACGGCTTCGCGGGCGTCGTCGTCAGCGTCGAGGACCTGTCGGCGTCGGTGTGGCTGTGGCACCGCGACGGCGACCGGTGGGCCGCGACGAAGGTCATCACCATCCCCGCCGAACCCGCCGACGCGTCGCGGTTGCCGGACGTCATCGCGCCGTTCGGCGCCGTCCCGCCGCTGGTCACCGACATCGACCTGTCGGTGGACGACCAGTGGCTGTACGTGTCGTGCTGGGGCACCGGCGAGCTGAAGCGCTACGACGTCAGCGACCCGTTCCACCCCGTCGAGGCCGGCTCGGTGCGCATCGGCGGCATCGTCGGCCGCACCCCGCACCCGGCCGCGCCGGACCTGCCGCTCGCCGGCGGGCCCCAGATGGTCGAGGTCAGCCGCGACGGGAAGCGTGTCTACGTCACCAACTCGCTCTACGGCTCCTGGGACGACCAGTTCTACCCCGACGGCGTCGGCGCCTGGATGGCCAAGCTCGACTCCACCGCCGACGGCTTCGCGCTCGACGAGCGGTTCTTCCCGCACGGCGACGCGTTCCGCGGCAGGCGCCCCCACCAGACGCGGCTGCAGGGCGGCGACGCGTCGTCCGACTCCTACTGCTACCCGTAGCGGTGAAGGACGGTTCGCTCGCCGCGCTCGTCGCGATGGGCGCCTTCCACGGCCTCAACCCGGCCATGGGCTGGCTGTTCGCCGTGGCCCGCGGCCTCCAGGAGCGCAGCAGGGCCCTCGTCCTGCAGTCGCTGCCGGCGATCGCCGCGGGCCACGCCGCGTCCGTCGGGGCCGTCGCGCTCCTCGTCGCGCTGACCCGGTCGGTGGTGGCGACCCAGGCGGTCGCGATCGGCGGCGGGATCATCCTCGTCGGGTTCGGGCTGTGGCGGCTGCTGTCGCAGCGGCACTTCCGCTGGGTCGGCATGCGGATCTCGCTGTGGCAGCTCGCCGCCTGGTCGTTCCTGATGTCGTCGGCGCACGGCGCGGGGCTGATGCTGCTGCCCGTGCTCACCTCGTCCGGGACGGTCCCCGCCGGACACCACCACGGGTTCGCGTCGGCGTCCGGGAACGCCGTGTCCGCCGCGATCTTCGTGACCGGCGTGCACACGCTGGCGATGCTGGCGGTCGCCGGGATCATCGCCGTCGCCGTCTACGAGATCGTGGGGCTGGCGATCCTGCGGCGCGCCTGGTTCAACCTGGACCGTGTGTGGGCCGCCGCTCTCATCACCGCCGGCGCCGTCACGCTCGTGGCCGCCCTTTAGGCGCCGCCGTCCGCGCTGGTGGCGCGGGTCAGGTGCAGGCCTATGCCGTAGCCGGTGACGACCGTCAGCGTGTAGGCGTCGATCGGCGCGCGGCCGGCGTCGTAGGCGGTGCCGGTGATGGCGAGCACCGGGTCGCCGGCGGACGTGCCGCAGCGCCGCGCGTCTTCCGCGTCCAGGACGGCGGGTTCGAGGCGCTGCAGGCTCTCGGCGACGCGGCTTCCCGCGAGCGCCAGCGCGTCGACGATCGTGGGGCTCGCGTCGAGGACGTCCGGGGTGATGCGGTCGGCGACCGTTCGGGGCAGAACGTCGGTCGCGACGCCGTACGGGACGCCGTGGCGGAGCCGGGTGGCGCGGTAGCGGACCACGGGTGCGCCCACCGGGATCTTCAGGCGCGCGGCCAGCGCCTCGTCCGCGAGCAGCTCTTCCTGGACGCGGTCGCGTTCGACGACGTGGTGGGCCTCGTTGTCCAGGTCGTCGAGGAAGCCGGTGTAGACCGGGCCCGACCGCGGCGACAGCGGCTCGATCGGCAGCGGGTCCGCGACGTAGCTGCCCGATCCGCGGCGGCTGGTCACATAGCCGGTGTCGCGGAGCTCGGTCAGCGCCTGGCGGACGGTGCTGCGGCTGGCGCCCATCGCCGCGGCGAGGTCGTCCTCCCCCGGCAGCCGCTGCCCGGGCGTGTAGTGCCCTGCCAGGATCCGGCTCTTGAGCGACATCGCGATGCGCACGTACAGCGGACGGTCCGCTCCCGGCGGGCGTGCCATGGCAGATGCCTCCTCGTCACAGGGCGACGTCGTCGAGTTCCCGCCGGACGGCGGCCTTGGTCGCAGCGGGCGCGTACGAGACTTCCAGTGCGGTGACCTGCGCGTCCAGCAGCGCGCGTCGCGTGAAGCCGTGCAGGTCATGGGCCATGCGCAACTCGTCGTTCAGCGTCGTCCGGAAGTAGGCCGGATCGTCGGTGTTCAGCGTCACGACCAGCCCCGCCCGCGCCAGCTCGCCGAGCACGTGGCTCTCCGGGTCCTTCGCCAGCTTGAGGGCGACGTTGGACGTGGGCGCCACCTCCAGCGGGATCCGCCGTTCGGCGAGGTGCGCGACCAGGGCCGGGTCGTCCAGGCAGCGGATGCCGTGCCCGATCCGGTCGGCCTTCAGCGACCGCAGCGCGCCCCAGATGCTCTCCGGGCCGACGGTCTCCCCGGCGTGCGGCAGCGCGGCCAGCCCGGCCGCCTTCGCCTTCGCGAACGAGGACGCGAACGGCTCCGGCGGGAACCCCTCCTCCACGCCGCCGAGACCGAGGCCGATCACCCCGCCGGGCGCCGTCCGGCCGAGCAGGAAGTCCACCGTGAAGTGCGAGTCCGGCGCCTCCGACTCGCGGGAGATGTCGCAGATCCAGCCGATCTCCACGCCGTGCTCGTCGCGGGCGCGCCGCCGGCCCTCGTCCAGCCCGGCCGCGTACTCCTCCAGCACGACGCCGCGGCGGTGGTGCTGCACCGGCGTCGTCGTCACCTCGGCGTACCGGACGTTCTGCGCCGCCAGCTCCCCGGCCAGAGCGACGGTGGCGTCCACGAAGTCCTCGGCGCCGCGCAGGACGTTCAGCCCGGCGAGGAACAGCCGCGCGAAGTCGCCGAAGTCCTCGAACCGGTAGAGCGCCTCGACGTCCTCGGCCAGGTCGACGCCGTGGCGCCGCGCCAGCGACAGCAGCGTCGCCGGCCGCAGCGAACCCTCCAGATGCACATGCAGCTCGACCTTGGGCAGCCGCCCGATCCACGCGTCGATTCCCATTGCCCCTCCGATCTGTACGGTCGACCATACAGGTAGATCTGTAGGGTTAACCATACAGGTCGTGTTCGCGCTGGTGGCGGGCCTGCACGGTGCTTGAAGACGGCCCGTCCGGGTGGCAGTGTCCGAATGTGATCACCAGACTCGCCGCCCGCCACCGCACGATCGCCGTCCTTTCCCTGGTCGCCGTCCCGTCGCTGACGGTGGCGCCCGCCCGCGCGGCGGCGGCGCGTCCCACCGCCGGACCGGCCGGCGTCGGAGCCAAGTCGGCGCTGCTGTACGACGCGACGTCCGGCATCACCGTGTGGTCACGCGCCGCCGACACCGAACGCCCCATCGCCAGCATCACCAAGGTGATGACCGCGCTCGTCGTCCTGCACGAGGGCGGCCTCGGCCGCGAGATCAAGATCAAGCGCAAGTACCTGACGTACGCGAAGAAGCACGACGGCAGCACCGCCGGCCTGCGCACCGGCGACCGGCTCACCGTGCGCCAGCTCCTCAACGCGCTGCTGCTGCCGTCCGGCTGCGACGCCGCCTACGCCCTCGCCGACGCCTACGGCCCCGGCAAGGGCCGGTTCGTCGCCAAGATGAACGAGGCCGCCCGCGAACTCGGCCTCGACCACACCACCTACGCCAACTTCGACGGCCTGCCCTGGCCGACCGCCACGTCCACCCGCTCCACCGCCCGCGACCAGGTCCGCCTAGCCGGCTACGCGATGGACGACGCGGTCTTCCGCACCACCGTCGGCCGCCGCACCTACAAGCTCGCTCGGACCAAGACCCACCACGCCTACACCTGGAAGAACACCAACCGGCTCCTCGGCTCCTACCGCGGCGCGGCCGGCATCAAGACCGGCACGACCGACGCCGCCGGCTACTCCCTGCTGTTCGCCGCCCGCCGCGACGGCCGCGCCCTCACCGGCATCGTCCTCAACAGCTCCACGACCGACGAGCGCGCCCGCTTCACCGACGCCGCCCGCATGCTCGACTGGGCCTTCGGCTCCACCGACCCCTACCGAGTCCCCCCGGCCCCCGCCACCCCCACCGACTGACCCGCCGCCTACCGGTGCGCGTCGATGGCCGCCAGGTCGATCTCGATATCGAACGGCACCGTCACCTTGAGGCGATCGTGATGAATGCCCGTCAGGAAGTAGTCCCCGGACGCCGGATCGATCTCGTACACGTAGACGACCGTTCGCTCCCCGTCCTCCTCGACCCGCCAGAAGTGCCGGATCCCGGCGGCCGCGTACTTGCGTGGTCTGGTGTCCCGGTCGCGCTCCTTCGCCTCCGGTGACACCACCTCGATGACCAGCACGACCTCGTCCGGCAGCAGGTGGGTGCGCTGCATGCTCCAGGCTTCCGCCTTGAACACCGAGACGTCGGGTTCCGGCGCTTGGCGCTCAGCGAGTTTGAGCGTCATCTGGTCCAAGGCCCGGAGGCCGGACGGGGCTTGGCGATCCAGCTCATTGGCCAGGGACCTGATGAGCCAGGAATGCCACATCCGTTGCGGGCCCACGAAGACCAGGCTCCCGTCGATCAGCTCCGTGTGCCGGGGCAGACCGCGCATGCGCAGGAAGTCGTCGGCGGTGAAGCCGCCCGGCGGGGGGATCACCCAGTCTGGCAGCGGCTCGGGCTCCATGTGACCACTTTCTGCATATGTATCGATACTCTGCGCGCTCATGTCAACACCATTGCACAAGTTGCAGCGCCTGGTCCTCCCAACAGCCTAGAACAGGCGGCACGGGCACCCCGGCGAGTCGTCAGAGGCGCCTCCCGACGTCTCCGAGTCCGATGTCGATGATGAACGGCACTGTCAGTTCGAGCCGGTCGTAATGGATCCCGGTCTGGAGGTACGTCTGGCCGGCAGGGGCGAGCTCGTGAACGTAGACGACCGCGTCCCTGCCGTCCTGCTCGACGCGCCAGAAGTGCTTGATCCCGGCGGCGGCGTATCGGCGCGGCTTGACGTCGCGGTCGCGGATCGCCGAGTCCGGCAGGACGGCCTCTACGACGAGCCGGACGTCTTCCGGGAAGAAATAGTGATCCGGCCGTTCACGACGCATGGCCTCCGCCGTCACGACCACCACGTCCGTTGCCGGTGCCTGGCGTTCGTCGAGTCTCACCGTCATGCCGTGGATGGCATCCAGGTCCTCAGGAGCCTGACGCCGCAGCTCGGCGGTCAGCAGGCTCACCGTGTGCGAGTGCCAGCGCGTCTGAGGGGCGGCGAAGATCAGAGCTCCGTCGATCAGCTCGGCCTGGCGCGGCAGGTCGCGCATGCGCAGAAAATGATCGGCGGTGAACCCGCCGGGCGGCGGGAATACCCAGTCAGGCAAGGAATCGACGCTCGCCCGGATACCCTTTGCGTCCATGTCGACGCTCTCCGCACCCATGCAGGCATTCTGGCGCAGGAATACGGCCCCCTGCCCGGCGAATGCCGACACCGGGGTGTCAGGCGGGGTCGGGGGTTTCGCTGCGGGTGCGCAGGAGGGCCTTCAGCTCGGTGAGCTGGCGGGCGGCGAGGGCCTTCTCGGCGCCGTTGATGCCCATCGCGCCGATGGACGTGCCGTCCGCGAGGTCGAGGGTGGGCCACGGGTCGCCCTCGGTCATCGACACGCCGAGCACCTCGGGCCAGTCGAGGCGGCGGGTGCGGAACGCGTTCACGACCGTGAGGCCCGACTCGTCGGCGGTGACGCGGCAGCGGGCCAGCATGTGCAGGACCCACGCGACGACCAGGCCGAACACGACGATGAGGATCCGGTCGAACAGCTTGAACTGGGGGGCCACCACCACGGCGAGCGCGATCAGGCCGAGCACGACCACGCCCGCCGTGATGTAGGCCACGAGCCGTGTGGTGCGGGGACGCCACACGACCGGAAGGGCCCTGACCTCAGTCAACGATCTTCGAGATGGGGATCTCGAGGATGTCGTGCGCGCCGGCCGCCTTCAGCGCCGGGATCAGCGTGTTCACCCCGCGCTTGGCGACGACGGACTCGACCGCGCTGGAGTCGCCGCCGGCCAGCGAGGTGACCGTGGGCGACGACATCGACGGCATGATGTCCAGGACCTTCGGCAGGTCGGACTGGGCGACGTTCAGCTTCAGCAGCACGTTGCCGCGCGCGCGGATCGCGCCCTGCAGCAGCAGGGAGACGTCCTCCATCGCGGCGCGCTTCTCGGCGTCCTCGTAGGCCTCCCGGTTGGCGACCAGCTCGGTGTAGCTGGTCAGGAGGGTGTCGAGGATGCGCAGGCCGTTCTTGCGGAGCGACGAGCCGGTCTCGGTGAGGTCGACGATCGCGTCCACGATGTCGGGGACCTTCGCCTCGGTCGCGCCGTAGGACGGGACGACCTTCGCCTTCACGCCGTGCTTGTCGAGGAACCGCTTGGTCATCGCCGGGAACTCGGTGGAGATCCGGACGCCCTCCGGCAGGTCCGACACGCTCTGCCAGGGCGCGTCCTCCGGCACCGCCATGATCACGCGGACCGGGTTGGAGGTCGCCTTGGAGTACTGGAGCTCGCCGAGGCTGACCACGTCGGAGTCGGTCTCGGTGATCCAGTCGCGGCCGGTGATGCCGAGGTCGAACAGGCCCTGCTCGAGGTAGGTCGGGATCTCCTGCGGGCGCAGGACCCGGACGCGGTCGATGCGCGGGTCGTCGATGGAGGCGCGGTAGTCGCGGTCCGAGGCGCGCCGGACGGTGAGGTCGGCGGCGTCGAACAGCTGCATGGTCGCCTTCTCCAGCGACCCCTTCGGCAGGACGAGTGACAGCACGGAATTGCCTTTCGGAATGGGTTGGGCGTGCGGATGCCGGGGTGACCTCAGGAGCCCAGATGCTCCAGGCCGTGCCCGGCGTGACCGTGATGCCGCAGACCTCGCAGGGTCAGTGCCGTGTCGAGTGCGGCCACAGTCGCCTCCCATCCCTTGTCCTCGGAGCTGCCCGGCAGCCCGCTGCGTTCCAGCGCCTGTTCAATGGTGTCACATGTGAGGACCCCGTTGCCCACCGGAGTCGACTCGTCCAGTGCAACGCGTGTCACACCGGTCGTCACGGAGTCGCAGACATAGTCGAAATGGGCGGTCGCGCCCCGGATGACCGCGCCGAGGCAGACGACGGCGTCGAGGTCGCGGGCGAGCTGCTGGGCGATCACGGGGATCTCGAGGGCGCCGGCGACCCGGACGACGACGGGCGCGTCGATCCCGCACGCCTTCGCCGCGGCGACGGCGCGCTCCAGCAGCTGGTCGGTGATCTGCCCGTGCCAGCGGGTGCAGACGACGCCGAGCGTCAGCCCGGCGGCGTCGACGACGGTGTCCTCAGGGCGTCCTGCCCCGCTCATGCTCTTCCTCCGTGGGGGGACGACCCCCCACACCCCCCGGCAAGGGCCGTTCTCATTCGCTCGCTTCGCTCCCTCATGAGAGTCCTTCGATCTCGTGGCCGAGACGGTCGCGCTTGACCGTCAGGTAGCGCCGGTTGTGCTCGGTGACGACGACGGGCATCGTCTCGCGGCCGCGCACGTCCAGCCCGAACCCGTCCAGGCCCTTGAGCTTGTCGGGGTTGTTGGTGAGCACCCGGATCGAGCGGACGCCCAGGTCACGCAGCATATGCGCGGCGTTGGAGTACTCGCGCGCGTCGGCGGGCAGGCCGAGCTCGAGGTTGGCGTCGACGGTGTCGGAGCCGTGGTCCTGCAGGGCGTAGGCGCGCAGCTTGGCCAGCAGGCCGATGCCGCGGCCCTCGTGGCCGCGCAGGTACACCACGACGCCGCGGCCCTCCGCGGCGATGCGCTCCATGGCGGCGTCGAGCTGGGTGCCGCAGTCGCAGCGCTCGGAGTGCAGGACGTCGCCGGTGAGGCATTCGGAGTGGGCGCGGACGAGGACGTCCTCGCCGTCGCCGATCTCGCCGAGGACGAGCGCGAGGTGCTCGCCGCCGTCGATCTCGCTGGAGAACCCGACGGCGCGCCACATCCCGTACCGGTTCGGCAGCCGGGTCTCGACGACCCGGGTGACCATCGCCTCGGTGCGGCGGCGGTGCTCGGCGAGCTGCTCGATGGAGATCAGCTTGAGGCCGTGCTCCTTGGCGAACACCTGCAGCTCGGGGAGGCGGGCCATGGTGCCGTCCTCGTTGACGACCTCGGCGAGGACGCCCGCCGGGGTGAGCCCGGCCATCCGGGCGAGGTCGACGGCGGCCTCGGTGTGCCCGCGGCGGCGCAGCACGCCGCCCTCGTGGTAGCGCAGGGGGAAGATGTGCCCGGGGCGGACGAGGTCGCGGGGCTCGGACGCCGAGTCGGCGAGGGTCCGGATCGTGCGGGCGCGGTCGGCGGCGGAGATGCCGGTGCTGACGCCGAGCCGGGCGTCGACGCTGACGGTGTAGGCGGTGCGCATCCGCTCGCTGTTCTGCGCGGTCATCAGCGGGATCTGCAGCCGGTCGAGGTCGGCGCCCTCCATCGGGACGCAGATCACGCCGCTGGTGTAGCGGATCGTGAAGGTGAGCAGCTCCGGCGTCGCCTTCGACGCGGCGAAGATGATGTCGCCCTCGTTCTCGCGGTCCTCGTCGTCGACCACCACGACGGCGCGTCCCGCCGCGATGTCGGCGACCGCCTCCTCGATCGGGTCGAAGATCCCGCTTCCGTTCAGTCCGTCGTCGCCGCTCATGCGGTCACCGCCTTGTTCCCGGGGGCCGGCACTGCCTTCGCTTCCCGCAGCCAGTTCCTGAACCCGACCATCACCATCACGAAGAAGATCACGTAGACCGCGCCGGACACGTACAGCCCGGAGTGCAGGGCGACCGGCACGCCGACCAGGTCGACCAGCACCCACACGATCCAGAAGTCGACGAGCGCGCGGCTCTGCGCGAACGTCGCGACGGCGCTGCCGACGAAGATGTAGGCGTTCGCCCACGGCGACCAGGCGGCCTTGAGCCAGTCGACGTGGAGGAACAGCTCGGCGACCGCGGCGGTGCCGACGGCGAGGGCGGCGATCAGTACCGCGCGCTCCTTCGCCGTGGCGCTCCGCACGACCAGGGGGTCGCCGCCGCGCCGTCCGCGCGCCCACATCAGCCAGCCGTAGACGGCGAGGACGCCGAACAGCACCTGCTTGAGGGCGTTGCCGGGGACGTCGGCGTGCACGGACGCCGCGAGCAGCAGCAGCGCGCCGACCAGTTGCACCGGCCACGTCCAGAGGGTCTTGCGCATGGCGAGCCACACCACGGCGAGCGACAGGACGTTGCCGACGAGGTCGGTCCAGAGGATGTGCTCGCCGAAGATGTCGAAGCCCGCGTCCAGCCAGGTCATGCCGCGCCGCCCGTCAGGCCGTCCACCAGGCCCGTGGCGCGGTCGCCGAGCATCCGCTCGACGTACTTGGCGACGACGTCGACCTCGAGGTTGACGGGGTCGCCGGGCTTCTTGTGGCCGAGGGTGGTGAGGGCCAGCGTCGTCGGGATGAGCGCGACGCTGAACCGGTCGGCGCCGGCGTCGACGACGGTGAGGCTGATGCCGTCGACCGTGATCGAGCCCTTGCCGACGACGTAGCGGGCGAGCTCCCCGGGCAGCGAGACGGTGACGACGTCCCAGCGTTCGCCCGGTTCGCGGGAGACGATCGTTCCGACGCCGTCGACGTGGCCCTGGACGAGGTGGCCGCCGAGCCGGTCCGAGAGGCGGACGGGCCGCTCCAGGTTGACCTTGGACCCGGGCTCCAGCGCGCCGAGGCTGGACCGGTCCAGCGTCTCTTTCATCGCGTCGGCGGTGAAGGTGCCGTCCTTGACGTCCACCACGGTGAGACAGACGCCGTTGACGGCGATCGACGCGCCGTGGACGGCGTCCTCGGTGACGAGCGGGCCGCGGATCGTCAGGACGGCCGAGTCTCCCTCGGCCTCGACCGCGACGATCTCGCCGAGCTCCTCGACGATGCCGGTGAACATTCCCCGGGCCTCCTCAGTTCCGTTCGGTACGGAACCCGGCTCCGGGGGTGTACGTGCGTCGACGTCGCGGGCACCCCTGCCGTTCACAGGGGTGTGCTGCGCGCTGCCTCCCATCCGGACTTTCACCGTCGGTCCTGGAGTTCCACCAGGTCAACCGGCCGATGGCTTCGGCCGGGTCGCGGACTGTCACCGCCGGTTCGGAATTTCACCGACCCCGGAGCACGCGTTCATGCTTTGGGAACAGTGTGCCATGCGAACCACCGCCCGCCCTATGTGAGCATCGCCACGGCCGCCTTCCGCTGACCAAGCGCTCGCTCGGGTTATCCTTGCCCGGTTCAACGTTCAACGATCTCCGGCACCGGGTAGACCCCGATCCGGAACCCGCCTCCGCTCCCCGCACCCGACTCCGCGCCGCCGAGGCCCGTGGTGACCGCCATTCCCAACGTGGGCCCGGCGGCGCGGCCCGCGGGGACCGCTCCGCGGGCGTCCGTCGTTCAGTGAGCGCCCGTCGTTCAGCGGGCGAGGCGCACGCCGCCGGGGCCGGTGGCCACGTGCGTCAGGTCCGCGACGACCGCGTGCGCCGCGGTCAGCTCCGACCGGTCGTGGCTGGTGGCGACGGCGAGGACGGTCGCGCCGGCGGCACGGCCCGCGGCGATGCCCGCCGGGGCGTCCTCGATCACCACGCAGGCCGACGGGTCGACGCCGAGGCGGGAGGCCGCCAGCAGGTAGCCGGACGGGTCGGGCTTGCCGCGCGGGACGTCCTCGGCGGTGATCACGACGGGCGGCAGCGGGACGCCGGCGACCCCGGTGCGGACCCGGAGCTGCTCCTTGTCCATCGACGTCACCATCGCCCACGGCATGCCGTTCATCGCGGTGAGCAGGGCCAGGGCGCCCGGCAGCGCGGTGATCCCGTCGGTGCGCTCCGCCTCCAGGGCGTCGAGGCGGGCGGTGGCCGCGGCGACCCGGTCGGCGGGCAGGAAGTCGGCGACGCGGTCGCTCGTGCGGCGGCCGTGCGCGCCCGACAGGAACACGTCGGCGTCGAGCCCGTACTCGGCGGCCCAGACGCGGGCGGCCGCCTCGACCAGCGGGGTCGAGTCGACGAGCGTGCCGTCCACGTCGAACAGGACGGCCGTACAGGGCAGTGTCACCATGAGGTCACCCGGCCCTCACCAGGAGGCGGCGGCGGTCGCCTTCTCCGCCTGCGCCTTCAGCCGCCGGACGGCCTCGGACGGGTCGTCGGCGCCGTAGACGGCGCTGCCCGCGACGAACACGTCCGCGCCGGCGTCCGCGCAGCGCTCGATCGTCTCGGCGCTGACGCCGCCGTCCACCTGCACCCAGACGGGCAGGTCGCGGCCCTTGATCATGTCGCGGGCGCGGCGGACCTTCGGCAGCACGACGTCCAGGAACTTCTGCCCGCCGAACCCGGGCTCCACGGTCATGAGCAGGAGCATGTCGATCTCGCCGAGGAGGTCCTCGAAGCCCTCGACCGGCGTGGCGGGATTCACACCGAGCCCGGCGCGCGCGCCGGCGGCGCGGATGGCGCGCAGGGTCCGGATCGGCGCCTTGGCGGCCTCGGCGTGGATCGTGACGCTGCCCGCCCCGGCCTCGGCGTACTGCGGCGCCCACCGGTCCGGGTCCTCGATCATCAGGTGGCAGTCGAGGGGCAGCGCGCTGTGCTTGAGCAGCGCCTCGACGACCGGGAGCCCGAGGGTCAGGTTGGGGACGAAGTGGTTGTCCATGACGTCGACGTGCACCCAGTCGGCGGTGCCGGAGATGAGCGCGACGTCCTCGGCCAGGCGGGCGAAGTCCGCGGAGAGGATGCTGGGTGCGATCTGTGGTGCCATGATGCCCCGAGTCTATTGGGCCGGTTCGTCCCGCCCATCACCCGGCCGGGTGAGCGCGGGGGTGGCCCGGCGCGCCAGCCCGAGCCGGACGAACGCCTCCGGCGCGCCCGCCGTCGCCCACAGGGCCAGCAGCGCCTGCACCGCGAACGCCTCCCCCGCGCGAGGGCCCGGCAGCAGGTCCAGGAGCGAGAGCACGCCCGCGCCCGCGGCGCCGACGAGCAGGCGCGCGAGGCGGCGGCCGAGCGAGCCGCCCGCGTCGAACCAGCCGCGCGCGGCGAGGACCGACATCCCCGCCAGGATCCCGAACAGGCCGCCGGTCGCGGCGGCCGCCTCGTTCACGGTGATCGGACGGGTGTGCCCGCCGGCCCGGACGAGGGCCTCCGCCCACGCGGCGGGCCACCGCCAGCCGTGCAGGGAGCGGACGGCGAGCCAGGCCGCGCCCAGGAACGCCAGCGAGATCACCAGCGCCATCGCGAGCTGCAGGAGCAGCGGGCGGCGGCTCCACCACGGGACGGCGCGCGGCTCCAGCCACAGCGCCAGGACCAGGACGCCCAGGCCGATCGCCCAGCCGGCGAGGACCTGGCCCCACGAGTGCACGCCCAGGTAGACCCGCGACACCCCGATCAGCACGATCACCACGGCCGCCGCCGCCCACACGCCGAGACGCCGCGTGCGGGACGCGAAGAACCCCCACGTCACGACGGCGTTCTGCGCGTGCCCAGACGGCATGCCGAACGAGGCGAGCGGCTGCCGCCCGTCGACGGCCGGGTCCGTCCAGAACGGGCGCGGCGCGTGCCACACCAGCTTCAGGACGGTGTTGAGCGTCGACCCGAACGACAGGACGACGATCACACGCGCGGCGAGCCGCGGATGGACGCACCAGAACAGGACCACCAGCGCCGGGATGTAGAACCCGGCGCTGCCGAGGTACGTCATCGCGAACATGAAGCCGGTGAGCACCGGCGTGTCAGTCCCCGCGGCGCAGGAGGGCGAGGAACATCGCGTCGGTGCCGTGCCGGTGCGGCCAGAACTGCGCGTACGGGCCGTCGCCCACGCCGGTGAGGTCCGCCGCGACTGAGGCGAGGACGGCGGGCGCGTCGAGCCGCTCGACGCCGTCGCGGCCCTTGAGCACGTCGTCGACCACCACCCGCGTCTCGGCGAGGTGCGGGGAGCAGGTGACGTAGGCGACGACGCCGCCGGGACGGACCGACTCCAGCGCGGTCGCCAGCAGCCGCCGCTGCAGCGGCCCCAGCTCGGCGACCGACTCGGGGCCGCGCCGCCAGCGCGCCTCGGGACGGCGCCGCAGCGCGCCGAGGCCGGTGCAGGGCGCGTCCACCATCACGCGGTCGAACGCGCCGGGCCGCCACGCCGGGGCGGTGCCGTCCGCCGCGACGACGCCGGTCCGGTCGTCGACCGCGCGGCGGACGAGGCCCGCGCGGTGCGGCTGCACGTCGGCGGCGAGCAGGCGCGCGCCGCGCTCGGCCGCCACGGCCGACAGCAGGCCCGCCTTGCCGCCGGGGCCGGCGCAGATGTCGGCCCAGCGGGCGTCCGCGCCGTCCAGCGGGGCCGCGGCGAGCGCGAGGGCGACGAGCTGGCTCGCCTCGTCCTGGACGGCGGCGCGGCCGTCCCGGACGGCGCCGATGTGCCCCGGGTCGCCCTCCCCCAGCACGGCCGCGTACGGCGAGTACGGGGCGGGTTCGGCGCCCGCGTCGTACAGCTCCTGCGCGGTCGCGCGGCCGGGGCGGGCGACCAGCGTCACCCGCGGGCGCGCGTTGTCGGCCTCCAGCAGCGCGCCGATCTCGCCGCGGTCGGGGCCGAGCGCGTCGCGCAGCGCCGACACGATCCACTTGGGGTGGCTGTGCGCGATCGACAGCCGGGCCGTGGCGTCGGCGTCGGCGGGCGCGACGATCGCGAGCCACGCGTCCAGGTCGCGGGTCGCGACCTTGCGCAGCACCGCGTTCGCGAACTTCGCCTGGCCGGGGCCCGACACCGACCGCGCCAGCTCCACCGCCGTCCCGACCGCGGCGTGCGGCGGGATGCGGGTGGCGAGGATCTGGTGGGCGCCGAGCCGCAGCACGTCCAGCAGCGGCGCGTCGATGCGGCGCAGCTCCCGGTCGCTGCACAGCGCGAGCACCGCGTCGTAGGTGCCGCGGCCGCGCAGCGTGCCGTAGGTCAGCTCGGTGGCGAGCGCGGCGTCGCGGCCGGTGATGCCGCGGTCGCGCAGGCGGGTGGGCAGCAGCAGGTTCGCGTACGCGTCGCGGGTCTCCACGGCGCGGATCACGTCGAACGCGGTGCGCCGGACGAGATCCTCCGGCCGGCCCGTCCGGCGGGGACCGCCGGGCCTGCGGTTGCGGTCGGGACGGCCACGGCGGCCACGGGTCGGCGGCATCAGTGCAACGCGTCCTTGCCGGTGAGATCGACGCCGCGCGCCCAGTCGGCGGCGGCCATGCGGCGCTTGCCCTGCGGCTGGACGTCGCCGAGCGCGACGGGGTGCGTGGCCGTGCCGACCAGCACCTCCTTCTTCCCGGGACGCAGCTCGCCCGGCGCCAGCTTCTCCGCCTCCGGGACGAGGCGGACGGGGCCGAGCTTGAGGCGGGCGTCGCGGAACGTCGTCCACGCGCCCGGCGCGGGCGTGCAGGCGCGGACCAGCCGGTCGATGTGCAGGGCGGGCGTCCGCCAGTCGACGTGCCCGTCCTCCGGGTTCAGCTTGGCCGCGTGCGACACGCCCTCGGCGGGCTGCGGGCGCGGCTCCAGCACGCCCGCCTCGATGCCGTTCATCGTGTCGAGCAGCAGGCCCGCGCCCGCCACGGCGAGCCGTCCGAGCAGGTCGCCCGTGGTGTCGGTGGGGCGGATGGGCTCGGTGAGGACCCCGTAGACCGGGCCGGTGTCGAGGCCCTCCTCGATCTGGAACGTGGCCGCGCCGGTCACGTCGTCGCCGTGCAGGATCGCCCGCTGGACGGGCGCCGCGCCGCGCCACGCGGGCAGCAGCGAGAAGTGCAGGTTCACCCAGCCGTGCCGCGGGATCTCCAGCGCCTCGCGCGGGAGCAGCGCCCCGTAGGCGACGACCGGGCAGCAGTCGGGCGCGATCGCGCGGAGCCGGTCGAGGAACTCCGGGTCGCGGGCCCTGGCGGGCTTCAGCACCTCGACGCCCGCCTCGGCGGCCCGCGCGGCGACCGGGCTGGCCTCCAGGTGCCGGCCGCGCCCGGACCGGGCGTCCGGGCGGGTCACCACCGCGGCCACCTCGTGGTCGGACGCGAGCAGCGCGTCCAGGGCGGGAACGGACGTCTCCGGCGTGCCGGCGAAGACCAGCCGCATCAGGCGCTCACCTCAGATCGCCTTCCCGAAGGTGCGGTGCGGCGACTCCTTGACGACGGGCGCCGGGTCGCCGAACCACTCGGCCTCCCGGATCGCCTTCATCGCGGCCTTGCGCTGCTCGGGGTCCATCCGGTCGATGAAGATGATCCCGTCCAGGTGGTCGGTCTCGTGCTGCACGCAGCGGGCCAGCAGGTGCGTGCCCTCCAGCGTGATCGGCTCGCCGTGCATGTTGAAGCCCTTCGCCACGACGCCGACCGAGCGCGGCGTCGGGAACGCCAGGCCGGGCAGCGACAGGCAGCCCTCGTCGTCGGTCTCCTGCTCGTCCGACAGGTCGAGCGTCGGGTTCACCACGTGCCCGAGCCGGTCGTCGACGTAGTAGGTGAACACCCGCAGGCCCACGCCGAGCTGCGGCGCCGCCAGGCCCGCCCCCGGCGCGTCGATCATAGTGTCGGTGAGGTCCTTGACGAGCTGGCGCAGCTCCTTGTCGAAGTCCTTCACCGGCTCCGCGGGCGTGCGCAGCACAGGGTCGCCGAAGAGGCGGATGGGCTTGACGGCCAACGAGGACTCCGTTCCTGCGGGTGGGGCGCCGCGCGCCGCTCAGAGGGGGCGCGCCGGGCGGGACCGTGGATGTCGCGGCCTCCAGTCTACGGAGGGATCACGCGGACCTCACACGCCGCCGTTCCCGGCGGCGTGCGCGGAGCGGGCCTTGTAGGCGGCGGTGCGGGCGGCCTTGGCGGTCGCCTTGTCGGGGTGGTGGTCGCCGAGCGCCTCCAGGACGTCGGCGACGCCCGGGTGGTCGGTGCGCCACAGCTCGTCCACCATCTCCCGCATCTCCGCCCCGGGCGGCGCGTCGACCAGCGCCGCGGCGACGGCCTCCTCCGGCTCGGCGGTCTCCAGCATCCCGGCGACGGTGTCGACGAACACCCACAGGTACTCGGCGCGGGACAGCTCCCGGCCCGCCGGGTCGCCCGCCGCGTTCAGCCACAGCGCCGCGTACGGCGACACGAGCGGGTGCTCCTGCGCGGCCCGCACCACCGGCGCGGCCTCCGGGCCGACGCGGTGCAGGACGGCGGCGGCGAGGTTGCGGGCGCCGGGCCCGCCGCCGCGCATCACGTCGAGCAGGTCGGCGGCGGCGTCCTTGACGTCGTGGGACGCGAGCCAGCCGTCGATCTCCTCGTCGGCGGTCTCCGGCCGGTGCCAGGCGAGCCCCGCGACCAGCTCGGCGGCCGGCGCGCCGGCCAGCTCCCCGACGACCGGCGCGGTGAACCCGTCCGACAGCAGCAGCTCCCGCACGCCCCACACGCCGAGCGGGGTCAGCGCGCGGCCCCCGTTGCCGGCGGGCTCGACGACGCCCCAGCGGGCCAGGTCGTCCAGCTCCAGGGTGAGCGCGTCGCGGACCGCCGTCGCCAGCGACCGCTCGTCGGAGATCTCGTAGGCCTCGGCGACGTGGCCGAGCAGCGCGTCGGCCAGCTCGCCGGGGGTGGCGGGCTCCTCCTGCTCGTACAGGTGGATCAGCACGCCGGTCAGCTCGTTCTGGACCAGCTCGATCGCGTCGAGGCCGTCGGACGGGTCGTGCTCGGGGACGGCGACGGAGTCCAGCAGCCGCAGCCAGACGCGCAGCGCGCGCTCGTCGTCGCCGGAGCCGAGGTCGGGCAGCGCGGGGCCGGGCGCGGCCTTGCCGCCCTCCGCGCGGATCACCTCGGCCTCGGTCGCGGCCCACCAGAGGCGGTCGAGCTCCGGCAGGTCGGTCTGGTCGCCGACCTCGACGTCGGGGAGGCGGCGCGGGGTGGCGAGGCCCAGCGCGGCGACGGCGGCCTCGGCGTCCGCCGCGGTCAGCTCGTCCAGCTCGGTGAGGGCCCGCTCGCCCGTCCACTCGGCCAGCGCGCGGACCTCGGCGGTCAGGGCGGAGCGGCGCGCCGCGTCCGCCAGCTCGGCGGCCGGGGCCAGCCGGACCGGCGGGACGACGAGGTCCTCGGTGCGCCGCAGGTAGTCCTCGGCGCGGGCGTAGCGCTCCTCGTCGGGCAGCGCCTCGAACTCCCGCATCCACTCCTCGACGGCGTCCTGGTCGTCGAGGGGGATCCCGTCGGCCTCCATCAGCCCGGCGACGACCTCGGCGGCGACCTGCCGCTCGGCGCTGTCGGTCTCGGCGACCACCGCGGCGAACTCGGGCGCGAGCCGGTCGATCTCGGCGGCCAGCTCCGCGGCGCGCTCCGCGGTCACGGCGCCGGTGTCGCCGAGGAACGCCGCGACGGCGCGCAGCGTGTCCAGCACGGACGGGACCTCGTCGGCGCCCGCGACCACCGTCTCCGGGAACACCTCCAGCAGCAGCGCGCGGAGCGCGCCGGGGGTGAGGGCGTCCGGCCCGGTCAGCCCCATCTCCCGCGCGGCGAGGTCGAACAGCAGGTGAGCGCCCTGCCCGTCGACCTTCTCGCCGCGTTCGTCCGCCCAGCGCCGCAGGTCGCCCGCGGTCGTCTCCACCCAGTTGTCGGCCACCCGAGAACCCTATTGGCCCGCGCCTCCCGCGCGGGCCAACTCCGGCGCGGTCAGATGAGTTCGAGCGGGTCGATCTGGACGCGGACGGTCTCGGTCGCCTTGCGGGCGCTGCGGACGCCCTGAGCCTCCTTGAGCGCGCGCGCGAGCGCGGGCCCCGCCGCGCGCGGCACCCGGACGAGGGCGCGCTCCTTCTCCGGCCCCTCCGCGCCCGGCTGCCGCGGGACGGGCACCGGCCCGAGCACCTCCGCCCCGTCCGGCAGCCGCGCGTCCGCCAGCAGCTCCCGGATCGCGGCCGGGGTCGCGGTCAGCGACGCCATCCGCGCCGCCGGGGGGAACCCCGCCTCCCGGCGCTCGGCCAGCTCCCGCTCGGCGTAGGTGACCGGATCCCACCGGACGAGCGACTGGACCGCCGGCAGCGCCCCCTCCGCCGCCACCACGACCGGCGCCTCCGCGCGGACGAGCGCCGCCGCGTTCATCCAGCGCCGCAGCGTCTCCTCCCCCGCCCGCAGGTCGGGCCGCCCCAGCAGCACCCAGCCGTCCAGCAGCAGCCCGGCCGTGTAACCGCCGTCGGCGGGGGGCTCCGCGCCCGGCGTCGACACCACCAGCGCCCGCTCCGGGCCGACCCGCTCCAGGATCGCCTCCCGCCCGGACGTCCGCACCGGCACGCCAGGGAACGCCCGGCCCAACTCCTCCGCCGTGCGCTTCGCACCCACGACGATCGCGCGCACCTGGAAGAAGCCGCATTCGGGGCAATGCCAGTCGCCCGCTATGCGGCCACACCACCGGCAGTAGGGCGCAGCATGCGACGACGGCAACGCCAACGGCCCCTGGCAGGTGACGCAGTGCGCCGGAGTACGGCATCGCCCGCACGCGATGCCCGGCACGTAACCGCGCCTCGGCACCTGCACGAGCACAGGCCCCTCCTCGAGCGCGCGCCTCGCCGCCTCGAACGCCAGATTCGGAAGCCGCGCCGTGCGCGCCGCCGCGTCCCGGGCGAGCTGCGCGTCCTCCCCCACGTACCGGACGCGCGGCATCGCGCGTCGCACCCGCGCCCTGTCGGCGGCCAGGGCGTGCGCCCATCCCGTCTCCACCAGCACGGTCGCGTCCGTGGTCCGCGTGAACCCGCCGATCAGCGCCGCCGCCTTCGCCCGATGCGCGCGCAGCGCCAGCACCTCGCGCGGATGCGGATAGGGGGCGTGCGGCTCGGCGTGCACGTCGTCGCCGTCGTCCCACAGCACGACGAGGCCCAAATCCG
This sequence comes from Actinomadura sp. NPDC048394, assembly GCF_040651755.1. Lineage (NCBI taxonomy): Bacteria > Bacillati > Actinomycetota > Actinomycetes > Streptosporangiales > Thermomonosporaceae > Actinomadura > Actinomadura sp. NPDC048394. Next base: position 29,410 of record NZ_JBEZJL010000104.1, read on the forward strand.
CGACAGGCGCGAACATCGCCGCCCGCGTCCCGACCACCGCCCGCGCCTTGCCCCGCAGCACCGCCAGCCACCGCCGGTACCGCTCGGCCGGGCCCAGCTCCGCCGTCAGCGCGACATGCCGCCCCTCCCCCAGCTCCGCGGACAGCGCCGCGTCCACCCGCGCCACGTCACGGCCGTCCGCCACCACGACGAGCGCCCCACGCCCGGCGCGCAGCGTCACCGCCACGGCCCGCGCGATGGCCGCCGCCCACTCCGGGCCCGGCAGCGCCGTCCACACCGCCCGCGGCGCCCTCCCCTCCGCCAGCGCGTTCAGGAACGACGCACCGGCCGGATACTCCAGCCACGGGTCGCCGGCGTCCGCCGGCGCTTCGCCGGGCTCGTCCTCGGCGGGCTCCTTGATGGGTTCGGCCTCCACGCGGGCGTGGCGCGGCGGGACCGCCAACCGCAGCACGTCCGCGAACGTCCCGGCGTAACGGTCGGCGACCTCCCGCGCCAGCGAGGCGACCTCCGGCGTGAGGACGGCCTCCGGAGACGTCACGCGCTCCAGGTACAGGAGCTTCCCGTCATGCCCGCTCTCCTCGACGCGCTCCAGCAGGAACCCGTCGACGAGCTGCCCCGCGAACCGCACCCTCACCCGGCACCCCGGCACGGCCTTCCCGTCGAGCTCCACCGGGACCAGGTAGTCGAACGGACGGTCCAGATGCGGAAGGGACATGTCGACCGCGACACGGGCGACGGGCCGCTCCTCAGCCGGGCGCCGCGCCCCCTTCTTCGGGGCCTTCCCGCCGCTCTTCCCGGCGGGCCCCTTCGCCTGCCGCGCCTTGCCCGCGGGCACCCTGGGCACGTCGTCCAGGCCCGGGATCAGGTCCGCTCCCCCTCCGTCCTCCGTCACGCCCCCGTCCTACCAGATCAGCCCGACAGCCATCGGCGCGCGCTAAGGTGTGGTCCGTTTGAACGGGGCGCGCATCCGGCCGATCCGCGAACAAGTGAGATCGCCCGACGCCCTTCGCGCACCCTCCGTCCGACGAGCACGTGCAGGCGATGTGACCACAGCGCATAGTCCAGAGCTGACCGACGCCCGGAACCGGGCCGGATCATCGGCCCGCCCGGGCCGCCCCGGCGCGGCCTGGTGGAAGCGGTGGACCAACCCCCGCAACCCCGTCGTGGCCGCCACGGTCGCCGCGGCCGTCATGCACCTGATCTGGGCCCTGTACCTGGCCACCGAGGGCGGCGACCTCGCCGCCCAGGCCGCCTGGACCGACTTCGCCTGGAAGCACCCCACCGCCGCCTACAGCTTCGCCTGGTACGGCGGCATGCACCCCGCCTCCTACAGCGTCCTGTCCCCCTACCTGATGGCGCTGTTCGGCATCCGGACCGTCGCCGTGGTGGCCGGCACCGTCTCCGCGGGCCTCACCGCCCACCTCCTGAGGCGGTTCAAGGCGCGCATGGCGCTGCCCGCCGCGCTGTGGGCCGCGTTCGCGCTGTCGTGCAACACCGCCTCCGGACGCGTGACGTTCGGGCTCGGCCTCATGTTCGCGCTGATGGCGGTGATCGTCGCGTTCACCCCGCGCGGCACGCCCGCGCTCCGCTTCGCCGGGATGGTCGGCCTCGGCCTGCTCGCCACCGCGTCCAGCCCCGTCGCCGGCCTGTTCCTGCTCGTCCTCGCCGCCACGCTCTTCCTGACCGGACGGCGCCGCGCCGGGATCTCCGTCGCGATCGGCATGCCCATCGTCGTCGGCACCACGAGCCTGCTGTTCCCCTTCAACGGCGTCCAGCCGATCTCCTTCACCGCGATCGTGCTGTGGGCCGTCATCAGCGTCGTCGCCGTCCTGGTCTTCGCCCCGCCCAGCTGGCGGTTCGTCCGCATCGGCGCCGGCGTCTACCTCCTCGGCATCCTGCTCACCTGGGCGATCCCCTCGCCCGTCGGAAGCAACGTCGAACGCCTCTCCCTGGTCTTCGGCGCGATGTTCTGCCTGGCCGCCGTCGCGCGCGCACACGGCCGCGTCCGCATCGCCGTGCTCTCCCTGGCGTTCATCATCACCGGCTCATGGCAGGTCGTGAAGCCCATCGAGGACCTCGTCCACACCACCCCCGCCGCGTCCGCCGCCGCCAACGCCCAAGGCCTCGTCGACGAACTCCACGCCCTCGGCGCCCAGCGGACCCGCATCGAGGTCGTCCCCCTCCGCTCCCACTGGGAGGCCGCCGGCCTCAGCCGCCACTTCATCCTCGCCCGCGGCTGGAACCGCCAGGTCGACGCCGAACGCCACGGCCTCTTCTACAAGGACGGCGCCCTCACCCCCGCCAGCTACCACGACTGGCTGCGGAAATGGGCCGTCCAGTACGTCGTCCTGCCCGAACAGGAAGCCGACTGGTCCGGCAAGAACGAGGCCGCCCTCGTCAAAGCAGGCCAGCCGTACCTGGCGGAGGTCTGGCACGACGAGCACTGGCGCCTCTACCGCGTCGCCTACCCCACACCGCTCGTCGACCCACCCGCGACCGTCCAGACCCTCAACTCCGGCGAACTCGTCGTGGAGATGCCGTCGCCCGGCTCCGTCCTCGTCCGCGTCTCCTGGTCCCCCTGGCTCAGCGTCACCGGCGGCGACGCCTGCCTCGCCCGCGCCGGCGACTTCGTCCGCATGACCGCCAAAGGCCCCGGCCACTACACCATCGCCGCCCACTACGGCCTCCACCGCGGCAACCACTGTGTTGGCTGAATCCGAGCCCAGGGCCCTCGCCTAGCGGCTCGGCCCCTGACTGGTCTTCGGCGAGCGCGGCCTCGCTTCGCGAGCTTCCCGGTGGGGCTCGCCTTCGGCTTCGCCCCCACCGGTCAGATAACGCGCTCGCGTGACGGCTGGGGCAGTTGGGTGGCCCCCAGGGTCCTCTCGCTGATCAGCTTGCGGGTCCCGCGCGGCCGGGCCGTCTGCGACGGCCCGTCCGCACAACGCCCATCGCGCGGCCGGG
>NZ_JBEZJL010000105.1:0-30489 GCF_040651755.1 Actinomadura sp. NPDC048394
CCGGGCGGGGGGGCGGGGCCCCGCGGGGGGTCTCTGGCGGCCCGGGGCGGGGGCCCCGCGGCGCGGGGGCCCGCGCGGCGGGCGGGGGCCGCCCCCCCCCCGCGCCGGGCGGTGGCGGTCGTGTGCATGGCGATCGCGGCGGTGCTCGGCACGTCGGTGTACGCGCTGTCGGCGATCACGGCGTGCTCCGGCGGGGTGACGACGCTCGACGCGGCCGTGGCGCCGGAGCTGGCGCCCGCCGTCTCGGCGGTCGCCGACGGCTTCAACGGCGCCGACCACCGGGCGGGCGGGAAATGCGTGCGCGTCACCGTCCGGGCGGCGGGCCCGGCGGGCGTGACGGCGCTGCTGTCCGGGCAGATCCCCGCCGGTGCGGGCGTGCGCCGGCCGGACCTGTGGGTGCCCGACACGTCCCTCTGGCTGCGGCTGCTGGCCAAGCCCCCGCGCACGGTGGGCGGCCCGCTGGCGCGCTCGCCGCTCGTCGCGGCCGTCCCGCGCGCGCGGGCCGCCGGGACGCCCGGCACCTGGACGGACCTCCTGCACGCGGCGGCGCCCGGGGAGCGGAGCTCGCGGGCCGTCCGGCTCGTCCTCGCCGACCCGTCCCGCACCGGAGCCGGGATCGCCTCGCTGCTGATCGCGCGGGAGCGGGACGGAGACGCGGCGTTCGCGGCGTTCGCGCGGTCGGTCCGGGAGAGCACCGCGCCGGACGTGGCCGGCGAGTTCGGCCTGCCGGCCGGGGCGGCGTCGCGTCCGGCGCCCGTCCTGGCGGTTCCCGAGCAGGCCGTGTGGGAGCACGACCGCAAGGAACCGGCGGCCGCCTTCCAGGCCGTCTACCCGCGCGACGGGACCCTGTCGCTGGACTACCCGTTCACGATCGTCGACGACCGTCCCGGCGCGCGGCTGTTCGAGCGCGCGCTGCGCGGCGGGGAGGCCCGCGAGCGGTTCCAGGCGGCGGGATTCCGCGATCCCGCCGGGCGGGCGCCGGCCGCCTTCGCCCGGACGCCCGGACTGTCGGCGGCCCCGCCCGCCGTCCTCGCCGAACCCGACCCGGCCCTCGTCCGCCGGACGGCGCAGGAGTGGGCGCGGCTGACGCTCGGCTCCCGGATGCTGTCGGTGCTCGACGTCTCCGGGTCGATGGCGCAGCCGGTGCCCGGCTCGCGGCTGACCCGGCTGCAGGCGATCGCGCAGGCGTCCCTGGAGGGCCTGGCCCTGCAGCCCGACGACACCGAACTCGGCCAGTGGATCTTCTCCACCCGGCTGGACGGCGACCGCGACTGGCGGCGGACCGTCCCCATGGGCCCGCTCGGCGGGCGGATCGGGTCCGTCACGCGGCGGCAGCGCATCCTCAGCACGCTGGCGGCGCTGCGCCCGAAGCCGGACGGCGCGACCGGCCTGTACGACACGGTCCTCGCCGCCGTCCGGTACATGCGCCGCACCTACCGGCCGGAGATGGTCAACACCGTGCTGGTGTTCACCGACGGCCGCAACGACGACCCCGGCGGCCCGACCCTGGACCGCACGGTCGCCGCGCTGCGCGCCGGGCGCGAGGAGACCCGCCCCGTGCAGATCATCGTGATCGGCTTCGGTCCGGACGTGGACACCGCCGAGCTGCGGCGGCTCGCCGACGCCACCGGCGGCAGCGTCTACACCGCCCGCGCCCCGCAGGACATCCTGCGGATCTTCGGCGAGGCCACCGCCCGCCGGCTCTGCGCCCCGTCCTGCTGAGCGCCCCGTCCTGCTGAGAACGGGGGCGTGCCGGGCGCCGTTCAGGGGCGTCCGGGCAGCCGTGCGGCGAGGCCGTCGAGCAGGCAGTCCAGCCCGAACGCGAACCGGCGCGCGCACTCGCGCTCGACGTCGACGTCCCCGGCGGCGGCCATCCGCCGGCCGAGCAGCGGATGATCCCGCGCCACCCGCCGCATGTACGCGGCGGCCTCCTCCGCCCACTCCGCCGTCCCCGCGCCGGTGCGCCCGAGCGCGGCGCGCCAGGACGTCTCGGCGGCGACGGCCCCGATCACGTGGTCGTTGACGGCGGCGAGCGCCGCGTCGAGGTCGGCGTCGGCGAAGCCCGCGCCCGCCAGCACCGCCAGCCCGGCCTCGCTGAGCGCGAGCGCGTTCGGCCCGAGGTTCGGGCGGCCCGCCAGGTCGGACAGCACCCACGGGTGCCGCAGCAGCATCGCCCGGTTCGCCGCGGCCAGCGCCGCGAGCGCCTCCCGCCACCCGTCGCGGGGCCCGGTCCCGGCCTCCGCCAGGACCTCGCCGAGCACCTCGTCGAGGGCGAGCTCCAGCAGCTCGTCCTTCGTCGTCACGTACCAGTAGAGCGAGCCGGCGGTCACGCCGAGCTCGGCCGCGATCCGGCGCATCGACAGGCCCTTGCCGCCCTCGGCGTCCAGGATCGCGACCGCGCACTCGACGATCTGCCGGCGGCTGAGCCGCCTATCGCGGGCCGGGCGCTCGGGACGCAGCCAGACGGAGGGCGAAAGCGTGGTCATGCCTCCACCCTAGCGAGCCCGCCGTACATCGTTTTAGGCTCTTATACACTGTTCAAGGATGCTGAACGCTGTTCAAGGAAGGTGCCATGGAACGCGACGTCCACGTGACCGTCTGGGACGAGACCGGCGGCGCCGGGCCACGGGCCGTCCTCGTGCATGGGTCCACGACCTGGGGGGACGACCCCGTGTTCGGGTTCGCGGCGCAGCGGCCCCTCGCGGCCCGGTACCGCGTCCTCGCGATGGACCGCCGGGGCCACGGGCGCAGCGGGCCGTCCCGATCCCCCGGATACACCAGCGACTACGAGGCCGACGCCGAGGACATCGCGGCCCTCCTCGGCGACGGCGCCCACCTCGTCGGGCACTCCTACGGCGCGACGGGCGCCATGCTCGCGGCCGCGCGGCACCCCGGCTCCGTCCTGTCGCTCACGCTGATCGAACCCGGCTCCTACCAGGCGGCGGCGGACGACCCCGTCGTCGCCGCCGCACTCCAGGCGAACCGGGAGAACACCGCGCGGATGCCCGCCGGCCTGACCCCGGAGGCGTACCTGCGGGCGGCGACCGCGTCGGTGGGCCTGCCGCCGCTGGAGCCGGACCCGCGGCGGCTGCGGGCCGCGGAGGCCGCGATGCGCGAGCGGCACTGCTGGGAGGCGCCCGTGCCGGTCGCGGAACTCGCCGCCGCGCCCTGGCCCAAGCTCGTGATCTGCGGGACGTGGGAGACCGCGCCCGCCCTCTACCGCGAACGCGGCGGCGAGCCGCTGATGGCATGCGCGCGGGTCACCGCCGCGCGGATCGGCGCGCGGCTGCTGCGCGTCCCGGGCTCCGGCCATTACGCGCACGTGGACCGCCCGGACGCCGTCAACGCCGCCCTCGACGACCTCTGGAGCCGGCCCGCGGCATGAAAAGGCCATGGCCCGGCCCCCTTCCGGGGCCGGGCCATGGCTCGGTGCGATGCGGGCGGAGGGTCAGCTCCGGCCGGCGGCCTCCAGGGCCTTCTTCACCGCGGCGCGCTTCTCGCGCAGCTTCGCGAGCGCCTCCTCGAGGATGGCCTCGCCGTCCTCGTCGCTGCGCCGCTCCTTCACGTACGCCAGATGCGTCTTGTAGGGCTCGGTCTTCGGCGGCGCCGGCGGGTTCTCCGCGTCCTGCCCGGCCGGGAACCCGCAGCGCGGGCAGTCCCACGTCTCGGGGACCGCGACGTCGGTCGCGAAGCTGGGGCGGGTCTCGTGCCGGTTGGCGCAGTAGAAGGTCACCCAGACGCGGGGGGCGGCGTCGCCGCGCTCCGCCTCTCCCATTGGACCGGCCCCGACGCGGCTGCCCCGAATCGCGTTGCCACTACCCACGGACTACTCCTCGCTTTGTGTGCCGCCGCCGCCAGGGGACCTCCGAGGACGGCGCGGCGCTCGAACGTGTTGGACGGGGCGGCTCAGCCGACGCCCTTGTGCTTGAACAGCAGCCCGAGCACGATGATCGAGGCGAACCAGACCACCCCGACGCCGATCGTCAGCCGGTCCAGGTTGCGCTCCACCACCGACGAGCCGCCGAGCGACGACGAGATGCCGCCGCCGAACATGTCGGACAGTCCCCCGCCCTTGCCCTTGTGCATCAGGACGAGGACCACCATCAGCAGGCTCGTGACGATGAGCACGATGGACGATGCGATGATCACAGTTCTTCAGCGCCTTCTCTGGCCGGCCCCGCGAGCGGGGCCTCGTCTGTAGGGACGGAGGATCGAGCCGGGCGGTTTACCCGTCAGCTACGAAGGGTACGACGAACTACCCGCTGGTTCGGCAAGAACCCCCATGTCACGCGGAATTGATCAGTTTTGATCAGGCCGGGAGATCCCGGTACCGGCAGATCTTGACGAACTCGCCCGGGTCGAGGCTGGCACCACCGACCAACGCGCCGTCCACGTCGGCCTGCGCCATCAGCCTGGCGATGTTGTCGCCCTTCACCGAGCCGCCGTACAGGATACGCACCTGGTCGGCCACCCCGCCGTCGTACAGCTCGGCGAGCCGGGTGCGGATCGCGCCGCAGACCTCCTGCGCGTCCTGCGGGGTGGCGACCTCGCCGGTGCCGATCGCCCAGACCGGCTCGTAGGCGATCACCGTGCGCCGCACCTGCTCGGCGGAGATCTTCTCCAGCGCCCCGTCCAGCTGCGCGAGGACGTGCGGGACATGCCCGCCGGACTTGCGCACCTCCAGGCCCTCGCCCACGCAGACGATCGGGGTCATCTCCGCGCCGAGGACCGCCTTGGCCTTGGCGTTGACGAGCGCGTCGTCCTCCGCGTGGTACTCGCGCCGCTCGGAGTGCCCCACGATCACGTAGGAGCAGCCGAGCTTGGCCAGCATCGACGCGGCGATCTCGCCGGTGTAGGCGCCCGAGGCGTGCTGCGAGACGTCCTGGGCGCCGTACTGGATGGCGTAGTTGTCGGCCGCGATCACCGTCTGCACCGTGCGCAGGTCGGTGAACGGCGGGCACACGACGACGTCGACGGCCTCGAAGTCGGGCTCCTTCAGCGCGAACGCCATCTTCTGGACGAGCAGCAGCGCGTCCAGGTGGTTCTTGTTCATCTTCCAGTTGCCCGCCATCAGCGGCTTGCGGGCGGGGGTCGCGGCGGCCATCGGTCAGTCCTCCAGTGCCTGCAGGCCGGGCAGCGTCTTGCCCTCGAGGTATTCGAGGCTGGCGCCGCCGCCGGTCGAGATGTGCGAGAAGGCGGCCTCGTCGAAGCCGAGCTGCCGGACGGCCGCGGCGGAGTCGCCGCCGCCGACCACGGTGAACGCGCCGGAGTCGATCAGGCCCTGCGCGACGGCGCGGGTGCCGTGCGCGTAGGGCTCCATCTCGAACACGCCCATCGGGCCGTTCCAGAACACCGTCTTCGCGCCGGCGAGGCGCGACGCGAACAGCTTGCCGGACTCGGGGCCGATGTCGAGGCCGAGCCGGTCGGCGGGGATCGCGTCGGCGGCGACCACGTCGTGGTCGGCGTCCGCGGCGAACGCGGTCGCGGCGACGACGTCCACCGGCAGCACGAACTCCACGCCGGTCTCCTCGGCGCGCCGCAGGTACTCGCGGACCGTGTCGAGCTGGTCCTCCTCGAGGAGGCTCTTGCCGACCTCGTGGCCCTGCGCCTTGAGGAAGGTGAAGACCATGCCGCCGCCGATCAGGATGCGGTCGGCCTTGCCGAGCAGGTTGTCGATCACGCCGAGCTTGTCGGAGACCTTGGAGCCGCCGAGGACCACCGCGTAGGGCCGCTCGACCCGCTCGGTGAGCTTCTCCAGCACCGACACCTCGGTGGCGATCAGGTCGCCGGCCGCGTGCGGGAGCCGCTTCGGCACGTCGTAGACGCTCGCGTGCTTGCGGTGCACCGCGCCGAACCCGTCGCCGACGTAGACGTCGGCGAGGGCCGCGAGCTTGTCGGCGAACGCGCCGCGCTCGGCGTCGTCCTTGCTGGTCTCGCCCGGCTCGAAGCGCAGGTTCTCCAGCAGCGCGACGTCGCCGTCGCCGAGCCCGCCGACCGCGGCGTGCGCGGACGCGCCCACCACGTCGTCGGCGAACACCACGCGGACGCCGAGCAGCTCGCCGAGCCGGCCCGCGACGGGCGCGAGCGAGAACTCCGGCCTCACCTCGCCCTTCGGGCGGCCGAGGTGGGCGCAGACGATGACCTTGGCGCCCCTGGCCAGCAGCGTCTCGATCGTCGGGAGGCTGGCCCGGATCCGCCCGTCGTCGGTGATCCGGCCGTCCTGCAGCGGGACGTTCAGGTCGGCGCGGACCAGCACCTTCCGGCCGGCGACGTCCAGATCGTCAATGGTGCGCATCGGGATGCGATGTCCTTCCGGATACGGCCCCGCCGTGGCCGCGCGCACGGCGCGGCCACGGCGGGAACGGAACTCTCGCGATTCAGAGCTGCGAGCCGACGAGCTTGACGAGGTCGACGAGGCGGTTGGAGTAGCCCCACTCGTTGTCGTACCAGCCGACGACCTTGACCTGGTCGCCGATGACCTTCGTCAGCCCGGAGTCGAAGATGCAGGACGACGGGTCGGTGACGATGTCGCTGGAGACGATCGGGTCGTCGGTGTAGGTGAGGTAGCCCTTGAGCGGGCCCTCCTCGGCGGCCTTCTTGAACGCCTCGTTGACCTCCTCGGCGGTGACCTCGCGGGACAGGGTCGCGGTGAGGTCGGTGGCCGAGCCGGTCGGCACCGGGACGCGCAGCGCGTAGCCGTCGAGCTTGCCGTTCAGCTCCGGCAGCACGAGGCCGATGGCCTTGGCGGCGCCGGTGGAGGTCGGCACGACGTTCAGCGCGGCGGCGCGGGCGCGGCGCAGGTCCTTGTGCGGCGCGTCCTGCAGGTTCTGGTCCTGGGTGTAGGCGTGGATCGTCGTCATCAGGCCCTTCTCGATGACGAAGTTGTCGTGCAGCACCTTCGCCAGCGGGGCCAGGCAGTTCGTGGTGCAGGACGCGTTGGAGATCACCGTGTGGTTCGCCGGGTCGTACTTGTCCTCGTTGACGCCCAGGACGACGGTGAGGTCCTCGTTCTTGGCCGGGGCCGAGATGATGACCTTCTTGGCGCCGTTGTCGGCGTGCACCTTGGCCTTGGTGGCGTCGGTGAAGAAGCCGGTGGACTCCACCACGATGTCGGCGCCGACGTCGCTCCACTTGAGGTTCGCGGGGTCGCGCTCCTCGAACGCCTTGATCGACTTGCCGCCGACGACGATCTCGTCGGCGGTGGCGCGCACGTCCTCGGGGAAGCGGCCGAGGATGCTGTCGTACTTGAGCAGCTGGGCGAGCGTGGCGTTGTCGGTCAGGTCGTTGACCGCCACGATCTCGATGTCGGCTCCGCTCGCCTTGACGGCGCGGTAGAAGTTGCGGCCGATCCGGCCGAACCCGTTGATGCCTACTCGGATGGTCACGGAACGGCTCTCCTCGTACGTCGTGTCGCCCGGTGGCACCAGGCTGTCAACTGCGGTCTACCGGGGTCTTCCCCCGCTCTCGACCCTATCCAATGACCCGCGGGTAGCCCGACACCGGCGGCGGTGGATTCGCGGGTGACCCGCGCTCCCCCGTCCGGGGGACCGGCCGCCGGGCCGCCGCCGGACCGCCCGTCCGGACGATCATCAGTAGACTCCCGCCATGCGGCGCGGGTGGTTTGTCCTTCTGATCGGCGGATTCCTCGCCTGCTGTACGGCCGCACCGGCGTGGGCGGCGCCCGTCCGGTCCGCGAAACCGCCCGCGGTGCAGACCCGGGTCGGCTTCATCACCGCCCAGCTCAAGCGCGACCCCGTGTACGTCACCGACCAGGTGCCCCGGATGCTCCCGCCCGGCACCGCCGGGAAGATCAAGGCGCTGGTCGGCCGGCTGGGCGTGCCCACGTACGTCGTGGTGACGCTGCCCTCCCGCCTCCGCGACGACGACACCGAGGCCCCGTCCGACCTGGAGTCGCTGGTGCCCGTGCTGCACGACCGGCTCGGCAAGGACGGCGTCTACCTCGTCACCGATCCGAGCGGCACTCTCGGCGAGGTGCAGCAGTTCGGCGGGACGCGCCGGATCGACGTCGAGCACGCCTACCAGGCCGCGACGTCGGAGCTGCCCTACGAGGCGGGCCTGCTGAGCGTCCTCGGCCGGTTCGTCGAGATCGCCCTCTCCGGCCACGCTCAGGAGCGCGCCCTCCACCCGTCGCCCCGGCCCGAGTCCGCGACCCGGCGGGAGCTGGACGCCTACGACCGCGGCAACCACCGGGCCGCCGTCAGGAACAACACCGCGTTCGGTGTCGGCGCCGGCCTCGGCGGGTTGGCCGTCCTGGGCCTGCTGGTGGGGCGCCGGGTCCGCCGCGGCAAGCGCCGGCCCGCCCCCGGCGGGAGACCGGTCCGCACGAAGCAGAAGCGGCCCGCCGGGAAGGCGGGGGAGCGATGAGGCGCGTCGTGCCGGGCATCCTCGGCGTCTCGGCGGCGGCCCTCGCGCTGTGGGCGGCGCCCGCCTCAGCGGCGCCCGACCCGCGCTACTCCGGCCACCGCCTCGACCGCGTCGCCGCCGCGCTCGCCAAGGACCCGCTCTACGTCGACCCGGACGTGGACGTCGCGCTCGGCGCCGCCGAGCGCGCCCGCGTCGACACCGCGATCCGGGCGGCCGCCAAGCGGGTCGCGGTCCCGATCCTCGTCGTGGTGGCCCCCAACCCGACCGAGTCGGAGTCCCAGGGCAAGGACGACGCCTTCCTGTCCGCGCTGCACGGCGTCACGCACCGCGACGGCCTCTACCTGATGGTCGACGACGACGGCTACATGCTCGGGCAGGGCTGGAACGTGCCGCGCGACATCGACCTGGACGTCGTGGCGCAGGACGACCTCCCCGACTACGAGCCGCCCGACATCCACCGTCCGTTCAGCGGCCTCGCCGACCGGCTGGTCAAGCGCGTCGACGCCTGGGCCGCCGCGCCCGCGGGCCCGCCCAGATCGTCCCCCGCGCTCCTCAGCCCGCCGGTCCCGTTCGGGCAGGAGGACGACCATCCGCTGGTGCCCGACAAGCCCACCGTCAAGAGCCACTTCCTCCGCGGGATCCTCATCGCCGGCCCCCTGTCGGCGGTCGCGCTGTACTGGGCCGGGATCGGCTCGGCCGCCGCGGGGCGCCGCTGGTTCCGCCGCGGCGGGGCCCGGGGCGCCGTCGCGGGCCTGGCCGCGCACACCGAGGCGCATCCCGGCGCGCCGGCCAAGCCCTCGGACCGGTGGCTGCGGCGCACCGCGTCCGCCGAGCTGGACCGGCTGCGCGACCGGCTGCCCGACGCGTCCGGCAACCGGGGCCGCGCGTTCGCCCTCGCCGCGTTCGACGCCGCGCAGATCCTCTACGACGACGTGCACGGGAAGCCCGGCCACGCCCTCGACCTCGTCGGCGTGATCGTCCTGGCCCGGCAGGGGCGGCGCGCCCTCGCCGGGCAGATGACCGCCCCTCCGCCGCCGTGCTTCGTGAACCCGCTGCACGGCGACTCCACCCGGCGCAAGAGCATCGCTCTGCCCGGTGACGGCGCCGGCGGCAAGTCCCGCAGGCAGCCGCTGTGCACGGCGTGCTCCGGCGCGTCCGGCAAGGAGATCGCGGACCGGGTGCTGCGCGTCCAAGGGCCGGACGGTCTCGCGCCGCACTACGCGGTCCCCGGCGTGTGGCGGGACGCGGCGTGGGCGACCCGCGGAAACGACCTCGTCAAACGCGTGATGGAGTACCTCGGTGTCGAGTAAGCCCTCCCCCGGCGCGCGCATCGCCGCCGCGCTGCGCCGCTTCCCGATCTACGTCGACCCGTCGTACGCGTCGGCGCTGCCCGCCGCGGACCGGCGGCGCCTCGCCGCCCGGCTGAAGAAGATGCCGGTGCCGACGTACATCGTGCTGGTGCCGCTGGTCCAGGGCGGCACCTGGAACGACGACAAGCAGCTCGCGACCGTCGTGCACAGCCGCCTCGGACGGGACGGGATCTTCGTCACCTTCCACGAGTCCACCGACGAGCTGATGGGGCACGAGTGGGGCGGCGACCACGCCGCCGACGACGCCGCGTGGGCCGTGAACTGGGACGACTCGCTGGACGGCGCGTCCCTCGCGGCGCGGCTCACCCGCTTCACCGACCTGGTCGCCTCGGGCACCGCCACGCAGGTCTACAAGCAGGAGTCCGCGGAGATCGACCGCAAGTACCAGGCGCACCTGAAGTCGACCGCCCCCAAGCCGGAGAAGGGCGGTGGCGGCACCGGCCTCGCGGTGCCGCTCGCCGCGGGCGGCGCCGGCGTCGCGGTCGCCGCCGTCGCGGGCGTCCTGCTGTGGCGGCGCCGCCGCATGGCCGCCGTCCGCCGCGAGAGCGGCGACGGCCTGCTCCTGCCGCGCACCGTGTTCGCCACCGCCGGGAAGGCGAGCGAGGACCAGCTGCGCGAGCAGGCGTCCCGCGAGGTCATCGCTTTCGGCGAGCTGCTGGACGGCTCGACCGCCCCCGGCGGCGAGCGCGCCGGGGCCCTCATGACCCGGGCCCTCGACGCCTACCAGGCGGCGGCGAAGACCCTCGACGGTGCGAAGGGCGTCCCCGACCTCGCCGGCGTGCTCGTCCTGCTCGACCAGGGCCGCGACGCCCTCGCCTCCGCCCGCGCGCTCGCCGAGGGCAAGCCCGAGGCGCCGCCGAGCCCGCTGTGCTTCTTCAACCCGCTGCACGGCGACGGTCCCGCCGAGATCGACTGGCGGCCGCTCGGCTCTCGCCGCCGTCTCCACGTCCACGCCTGCCGCCCTTGCGCGCGCGCCGCCCGCGCCCGCGAGACCCCCGACATGCTGATGGACCGCCGCGACGGCCGGGACGTCCCCTACTTCGAGGCCGACCCGGCCCGCAGTGTCTGGGCCGAGACGGGCTACGGCCAGCTCCGCGACGACCTCATCCACCGCGTCCTCAGAGGCGACCTCCACAAGGACTGAACGCCGTCCTCAGCTGCCGTACGGCCGTCCTTTCAGGATCCGGCCGGTAGGGCCGAGGATCCGCAGACCGCGGCCGATGTGAAGACTGTTGCCCGGACTCGGGTAGATCCTCGGCCGCGTCGCGAAGACCAGCGCGGTGCCGGAGGCCGCGGGCAGCCGGACGCAGACGATCTCTCCCCCGGCATCGCAGGTCACGCGCGTCCACCCCCCGCCCGGGCGCAGCAGCTGGAAGCCTCCGACGGGATCGGTGCTGTAGCCGATCCAGGAGACCGGTCCCCCGGCACGGGCCTCGAGCAGGCCGGGGGCCTGGCCGAGGACGAAGTTGGGGATGCGGTGCGCCCCCAACCGTCCGGCGCCCCCGACGATCTGGCAGTCCATCCGCCCGCCGTCCAGGCGGACGGTCTCCAGCCTGGCCTGACCGCCGATGGCGGTCACGATCAGCCACCGGTCCCAGCCCGGGATCCGCAGCGCACCGACCTGCCGCAGCGCCGAGGCGGTCTCGCGCGGGTCCAGGCCGCCGCGGCAGATCCATGCCAGCCGGCCGACCTGCTCCGGCGACCCGATGCGCGGGTAGGACGGTGCGGCCGTCGCCGCGGGACCGGTCCGAGGGGCGCGGCCGTCCATGACCAGGCCGGGGACGAGAGCGGCGGCCGTGGCGGCGACCGTCGCCGCGCCCGCCGCCGCGGGGACCAGCAGGCGGCGCCGCCGGCGCCTCGCCGCCGCGCGTTCCCGCACCCGGGTCCACGCGTCCGGCGCCGCCGGGAACGCCTCCGCCCGGGCGCGCAGCACGTCCCGCAGGACGTCCTCGATCTCCGTCATAGCGATGCACCTCCCAGGGCGCGCTGCAGGGCGGCGAGGCCGCGCCGGATGTGGGTCTTGGCCGAGCCGGGCGAGACGCCCATGGCCTCGGCCACCTCGTGGTCGGCCAGGTCGAGCCAGTACCGCAGGACGAGCGCCTCGCGCTGGCGGCGCGACAGCCGGTCCAGCGCGCCCGCCAGCTCGCGGTGCTCCTCCCGGTCGAGCACGACGAGCTCGGCCGCGGCGGCCGGCTCGGGCGGCGGCGGCTGGCGGAGCCGGGCCAGGCGCAGGTGCCTGCGCCGGTTGCGGGTGAGGTTGCAGACGGTGGAGCGCAGGTAGGCCGGCGCGGTCTCCGGGTGGCGCAGCGCCCGCGCGCGGCCGTGCAGCCGGGCGAACGCCTCCTGCGCGACGTCCTCCGGGTCGTCCGCGCCCAGCAGGCCGGCCAGCCCCACGAGCCGCGGGTAATGCGCGGCGAACAGCTCCTCCAGCATCTGCGGGGAGAGGGGCCCCGGCTCCCGCGGGGCCACGTCTTCGGCGAGGATCACGCCCCTTAAGACACCCGAGCGGCGGCGCCGATGACACCGGACGGCCCCCGTTCCGTTTCGTCGCCGGACGTTCACCCGCTCTTCACGGCACGGCGTCGGCCGGAGAGCGCCTCCGGGTGTCTCTCAGACGTGCTCACACGATCTCGGGGAAGATTCCGCGGCGCGGGGAGCGCCGCCCTGCTGCTGCCGCTGCTCGCCGGCTGCGGGCTCGCCTCCACTCCGGGCGGGACCGCCGCGTCCGCGCCGCCGGTGCCGTCGCGGAACGCGCCCTACAAGGGGACGTGCGTCGGCTTCAACGGCCTGGACGCGCTCAACCCTGCGGCGGAGGTCCGCGCGGGCCGGTTCCGGGTCCCCGGCGCCGCCCCGGTCCGCGTCGCCACCGGCACCGACGTCGACTGGGGCCTCGACCCCTACGACGACCGGACCTGGCAGCTCTGGTTCCACTCCCTCGAATGGCTCGGCGGCCTCATCGGCGCGTACGCGCGGACGGGCGACCGCGCCGCCCTCGACACCGCCACGGGCATCGCGCGGGACTGGCTCGCCGCCAACGACCATCCCGGGCGGTTCCGCAAGGACCGCCGCGACGCGATCGCCGAGGGCACCAAGTTCCGCCTCGCCACCCTCGTCTGCCTGCGCAAGTACGCGACCGGCCGGTGGCTGGACGACGCGATCGCCGCGCACGCGGAGTGGCTCGCCCGTCCCGAGCACTACTCCGGTCCCTGGAACCACGGCACCGACGAGTCGATGATCCTCATGGCGGCGGGCTGCGCCATCGGCCGCGACGACCTCGCCGGCCTCGGCCGGGACCGGCTCCTCGGCGCCATGTTCCATCCGCCCGGCGGCGCGCTCCCGGCCGTCGACGCGGAGGGCGCCGGCAACGAGCAGTCGGCGCACTACGCCGTCTACAACCGGGGCCGATGGCGGTTGGCGCTGCGGGTGATGCGCGGATGCAGCCGGCCCGCGCCGGCGGCGATCGCGCACCGGCTCGCGCTGATGGACGAGTTCATCGCCTTCCAGACCACCCCCGGCGGCGACCTGCTGCAGATCGGCGAGTCCTACGCGGCCAAGGCGTCCGCGATCTCCTCCCCGAGCGGCGGCCCGCTCGAATACGTCGCGACGCAGGGCAGGAAGGGCACCCGTCCGGCGCATCGGGCACGCGTCTACAAGGCCGGATACGTGATGGGCCGCAGCGGATGGGGCGGCGGGGCCCGCGCCTTCGCCGACGAGATGTCCTACACGGCCCGGTTCGGCCCCGGCCGCTACGCGCACGGGCAGGACGACCACATGGAGCTGACCTTCCACGCGCTCGGCCGCGACATCCTCGTCCCGAGCGGCCACATCGGCTACAGCGACAAGGCGTGGCGCGCGTGGCTGGCCTCCCCCGAGGCGCACAGCACGCTCGTGGTGCGCGGCGTCCCGTTCCGCGAGGACGCGGCGACGGCGCTGACCGCGCACCGGTTCCGGCGCGGCGCCGACACGTTCCGGTTCTCCGACACCGCCTTCACCGGGACGACCCGGACCCGCTCGGTCCTGGCCGCGTCCGACCCCGACGCCCTGGTGGTCCTCGACGGCGTGGACTCCGCCGCACCCGGTACGGGCCGTCCCGTCGAGCAGCTCTGGCACCTGCCCGCCGCGTATACCGCCGTCCCGGACGGGACGGGCGCCGTCGCCACCGCGGGGCGGCTGCGCGTCCACTTCCTGCGGATCCCGCTGCCGGGCACCGCGACACCGCCGCCCGCGCGCGTCGTCCGGGGCTCGCTGAGCCCGCCGCAGGGCTGGATCGTCCCGTCCGAACGCACCACGGTCCCCGCGCCGGTCGTCTCGCTTCCCGCGCAGGGACCGCACGTCCGGATGCTGACGCTCATCGCCCCCGTCCGCGGCACGGAACGCCCCCGCGTCCGCACCCGCGCCTTACCGGACGGAGGCGTCCGCGTCGAAGCGGCGTTCTCCGGCCGTACCCTCGTCTTCGAGGCGACCTCCGACGGCGCGCTCCGCCGCATCCGCTGACCCGTGCCGGATTACGGCGCCAGCATGTCGGCCGTGAGGTTCGCCTCGGTGCCGGGGATGCCCTGGTCGCCGGCGCGCTTGTCGGCCATGGCGAGCAGGCGCCTTATACGGCCGGCGATCGCGTCCTTGGTGAGGGGCGGGTCGGCGAGCTGGCCGAGCTCCTCCAGGGAGGCCTGCTTGTGCTCCAGGCGGAGGCGGCCGGCGTTGACCAGGTGCTCGGGGGCGTCGTCGCCGAGGATCTCCAGCGCGCGGGCGACGCGGGCGCCGGCGGCGACCGCGGCGCGGGCGGAACGGCGCAGGTTGGCGTCGTCGAAGTTGGCGAGCCGGTTGGCGGTGGCGCGGACCTCGCGGCGCATTCGCCGCTCCTCCCAGGCGAGGACGGCGCCGTGCGCGCCGAGCCGGGTGAGCAGCGCGCTGATCGCGTCGCCGTCCCGGACGACGACCCGGTCCACGCCGCGGACCTCGCGGGCCTTGGCGTGGATCTTCAGCCGGCGGGCCGCGCCGACGAGCGCGAGCGCCGCCTCCGGACCGGGGCAGGTCACCTCGAGCGACATGGACCGGCCCGGCTCGGTGAGCGAGCCGTGCGCGAGGAACGCGCCGCGCCAGGCGGACTCGGCGTCGCAGGCGGCGCCGGCGACGACGTGCCGGGGCAGCCCGCGGACGGGGCGCCCGTTGTTGTCGATGAGGCCGGTCTGCCGGGCGAGCGACTCCCCGTCCCGGAACACCCGGACCACGTACCGGTTGCCCTTGCGCAGGCCGCTCGGCGCGAGCACGACGACCTCGGAGGTGTGCCCGAACACCTCGGAGATGTCCTTGATGAGGCGGCGCGCCGCCACGTTGGTGTCGATCTCCGCCTCGATCACGATGCGCCCGCTGACCAGGTGCAGACCCCCCGCGAAACGCAGCAGCGTCGAGACCTCCGCCTTGCGGCAGCACGGCTTCATCACCGTGAGCCTGCTCAGCTCGTCCTTCACCACACCGGTCATCGCCATAGATGAACCCTCCCCCTATCGGACTTCCAGCAGTCTGGCCGATCGCGGCCCGCCGGGTCGTCAGTCACTGAATATCTGTACGAAGGCTTGGGCCAGGCGGGCGGGTTCATGACGCGGCGAGCCGTCGTCGGCGGCGACCCGGGACAGCACGAGGCGGCCGCCGAGCCGCTGGACGGCCTTGTCGAGCGCGTCCGGGTCGTCCACCACGCCCTCGTCGGCGAGGACGACGTCGACGCGCAGGTCGGGGGCGTGCGCCTGGAGGACCTCCAGATGCGTCTGGGGGGAGAAGTCGTCGGTCTCGCCGGGCTGCGGCACGAGGTTCAGCGCGACGACCCGGCGGGCGCGGCTGGAGGTCAGCGCGCGGGCGAGCGCGGGGACCTTCAGATGCGGCAGGACGCTGGTGAACCAGGACCCCGGGCCGAACACGATCCAGTCGGCGTCGTCGACGGCGGCGAGCGCCTCGGGGCAGGCGGGCGGGTCGGCGGGCACGAGCGAGACGCCGAGCACGGAGCCGGCCGTGCTGGCGCACGCGACCTGCCCCTTCACGTGCGTGATCTCGTCGGGGCGGGACGGGTCGGCGCCGCGGACCTCCGCGACGATGTCCATCGGGACGGCCGCCATCGGCAGTACCCGGCCGTGCGCGCCGAGCAGCCGTCCGACCCAGTCGAGCCCGGCGACGGTGGAGCCGGGCCCGGCCCCGCCGGGCGCGCCGTCCGGGGCGTCGCCGCCGAGCAGCTCCCAGAGCGCGACGATCAGCAGGTTGCCGACCGCGTGCCCCTGCAGGTCGCCCTCGCTGCGGAACCGGTGCTGGACGACGTCCCGCCAGGTCTGGCCCCACTCGTCGTCGCCGCACAGCGCGGCGAGCGCCATCCGCAGGTCACCGGGCGGCAGCACGCCCAGCTCGCGGCGGAGCCGGCCGCTGGAGCCGCCGTCGTCGGCGACGGTGACGACCGCGGTGAGCCGGTCGGTGACGCGCCGCAGCGCCGACAGCGAGGCGTACAGGCCGTGACCGCCGCCGAGCGCGACGACCTTCGGGCCGGGAGGCTTCACCGCGTTCGTTTCTCTCTCCGTCCGGGACCCGGCGCCGCCGCGGGTCTCATTCGCGGCCGAGGTCACGATGGGCGACCTGCACCTCGATGCCCTCGTCCCGCAGCCGGGCGGCGATCTGTTCCGCCATGGCCACACTACGGTGTTTGCCGCCGGTACATCCCACGGCGAGCGTGACGTAGTGCTTGCCCTCGCGCTCGTACCCGTCGGCGAGCAGCCGGAGCACCTCGGCGTAGGCGTCGAGGAACTCCTTGGCGCCGCGCTGGCCGAGCACGTAGTCGCGGACGGCGGCGTCCCGGCCGGTCTTCGGCCGCAGCTCCGGTACCCAGTGCGGGTTCGGCAGGAACCGGCAGTCGACGACGAGGTCGGCGTCGACGGGCAGCCCGTACTTGTAGCCGAACGACACGACGGTGGCGCGCAGGCTCGACTCGCCGGTGTCGTTGCCGAAGAACCCGATGATCTTGTTGCGCAGCTCGTGCACGTTCAGCCCGCTGGTGTCGATCACCAGGTCGGCCTCGGCGCGGACCTCGCGGACGAGCTCGCGCTCGCGGGCGATCCCGTCGACGAGGCGGCCGTCGTCCTGCAGCGGGTGCGGGCGGCGGACGCTCTCGAAGCGGCGCACGAGATCGGCGTCGCTGGCCTCCAGGAACACCACCCGGGGGTGGACGCCGCGCGCCTCCAGCTCGGCGATCGAGGAGTGCAGGTCGTCGGTGAACGCGCGGCTGCGCACGTCGACGACGACGGCGATGCGCGGCACCGCGTCCTTCACCCGGCCGCCGAGGTCGGCCATGGTGGCCAGCAGCCCCGGCGGCAGGTTGTCGACCACGTACCAGTCGAGGTCCTCCAGGGACTTGGCCGCGGTGCTGCGGCCCGCCCCCGACATCCCCGTGACGATCACGATGTCCGGAATCTTCGACTCGCTGGTCATGTCCGCTTCCCCCCGTGCTCCCCGTCGGCCGTGCGGCCCCCGTCGGCCGCCCGGCCTCCACCGGCCCCGTTCCGCCTCTGGGCCGCGTCCTCCGCGGCGGCCCCGCGGTCCGCCGGGCCGCCCCCGGCGCCGCGCGCCGGGACGGACGCGCCGTGCAGCGCCGCGACGATGCCCTCCGCGCTGCGCCGCCCGATGCCCGGGACCTCGGCGACCTGCTCGGGCGTGGCCTCCTTCAGCCGCTTCACCGAGCCGAAGTGCTTCAGCAGCGCCGCGCGCCGGGACGGGCCCAGACCCGGAACACTATCGAGTTCGCTGACCGTCATGGCCTTGGAACGCCGCTGCCGGTGGAAGGTGATCGCGAAGCGGTGCGCCTCGTCGCGGACCCGCTGCACCAGGAACATGCCCTCGCTGTTGCGCGGCAGGATCACCGGGTCGTCCTCGCCGGGCAGCCACAGCTCCTCCAGCCGCTTGGCGATGCCGCAGACGGCGATGTCGTCGACGCCCAGCTCGTCCAGCGCCCGCTGCGCCGCCGCGACCTGCGGCGGGCCGCCGTCGACGAGCACGAGCTGCGGCGGGTAGGCGAACTTGCGGGGCCGGCCGGTCTCCGGGTCGATCGGCTGGTGCGCGCCCTCCTCCGCGCCGTCCACGCCGCCGTCCTCCGGGTCGCCGAGGGTGTCCAGCTCGCCCATCTTCTCGCTCTCGGCGAGATAGCGCTTGAACCGCCGGGTGATCACCTCGTGGATGGAGCGGACGTCGTCCTGCCCCTCGACCGCCTTGATCGTGAACCGGCGGTACTCGCTCTTGCGGGCCAGCCCGTCCTCGAAGACGACCATGGACGCGACCACGTTGGTGCCCTGCAGGTTCGACACGTCGTAGCACTCGATCCGCAGCGGCGCCTCGTCCAGCTCCAGGGCCTCCTGGATCTCCTGCAGCGCCCGGCTGCGGGTGGTGAGGTCGGACGCGCGGCGCGTCTTGTGCTGCTTGAGCGCCTCGTGGGCGTTGCGCGCCACGGTCTCCAGCAGCGTCTTCTTGTCGCCGCGCTGCGGGACGCGCAGGTGGACGGGCCCGCCGCGCTGCTCGGCCAGCAGCTCGGTCATCGCCTCGGCGTCCGGCGGCAGCGCCGGCACGAGCACCTCGCGGGGCACCGACTCGCTCTCGCCGTAGATCTGGATCAGGAAGTTCTCGACGAGGTCGGACGTGGTGACCTCCTCGACCTTGTCGACCACCCAGCCGCGCTGCCCGCGGATCCGCCCGCCGCGCACGTAGAAGACCTGGACGGCGGCCTCCAGCTCGTCCTCGGCGAAGGCGATCATGTCGCAGTCGGTGGTGTCGGCGAGCACCACCGCCTGCTTCTCCAGCGCCCGCTCCAGCGCGCGGATGTCGTCGCGGAGGCGGGCGGCGCGCTCGTACTCCTGGGACGCGGCGGCCTCGCGCATGTCGCGTTCGAGGCGCTTGATGAACCGGGAGGTGTTGCCCGCCATGAAGTCGCAGAAGTCCTCGGCGAGCAGCCGGTGCTCGTCCGGGGAGACGCGCCCGACGCACGGCGCCGAGCACTTGCCGATGTAGCCGAGCAGGCAGGGCCGATTGAGCTGGTGCTGGCGCTTGAACACCCCGGCGCTGCAGGTGCGGACGGGGAACACGCGCAGCAGCTGGTCGACCGTCTCCCGGATCGCCCACGCGTGGGAGTACGGCCCGAAGTAGCGCACGCCCTTCCGCTTGGCGCCCCGCATCACCATCACCCTCGGGAACTCCTCGTTGAGGGTGACCGCGAGATAGGGATAGGACTTGTCGTCGCGGTAACGGACGTTGAACCGCGGGTCGAACTCCTTGATCCAGGAGTATTCGAGCTGGAGGGCCTCGACCTCGGTGCCGACGACGGTCCAATCGACCCGGGCCGCGGTCTGCACCATCGTCTGCGTGCGCGGGTGCAGCGCCGAGAAGTCGGCGAAGTAGGAGTTCAGCCGGGAACGCAGGCTCTTGGCCTTGCCCACGTAGATGACCCGGCCGTGCTCGTCGCGGAATCGGTACACCCCGGGGGATTCCGGAATGGAGCCCGGTGCGGGTCGGTAGGTCGCCGGATCTGCCACGCCTTGAAGCCTAGTGGGCGCCACCGACACCCGGCGCGCCCGGACGTCCTGGCCTGGGGTGATGGAGATCTCCCCCATTCGGGTGGATGTTCGTAATTGGAGTGGAAAGGGAGGTTCGGTCAGGTTTTTCGCACGCTCGGAGGGGGTCGTACCGCAGGTGTCCGCGCTGTGGGCCTGGATCACGTTCGCCGTCGTCGTCGGGGTGTCCGTCGTGATCGTGGAGGGAGGGCGGCGGCTGCTCGCCGGGCGGCTGTCGCGGCACTGGCCCGGGGTCGGCCGGGTCGCGCGGCGCTGCGCCGCGCCCGCCTTCGCGTTCGCGGCGGTGGTCAGCGCGAGCAGCGCGATGCCGTACCCGCACATGAACGAGCACGCAGGCGGGCTCGTCGGGCATCTCATGCACATCGCGGCGATCGGCGTCACCACCTGGCTGGTGCTGCGGATCACCTACGCCCTGACCGACCCGCCGCTGGCCCGGCTCATGCGGATCGAGGGCGAGCGGAACCGGCGGGCACGGCGGGCCCGCACGCAGATGATGCTGCTGCGCCGCATCGCCGCCATGGTCGTGGTCATCCTGGCCGTCGGCGCCGCGCTGTTCACGTTCCCGGCCGTGCGGGCGGTCGGCGCGGGCGTGCTGGCGTCCGCCGGGGTCGCCGGGCTGGTCGTCGGGATCGCGGCCCGGCCGACGCTGGGCAACCTGCTCGCCGGCCTGCAGATCGCCTTCAGCGACGCGATCCGGCTGGACGACGTGGTGGTCGTGCAGGGCCAGTGGGGGCGCGTCGAGGAGCTGACGCTGTCGTACGTCGTCGTCCGGCTCTGGGACGACCGGCGGCTCATCCTGCCCGTCTCCTACTTCACCGAGCAGCCGTTCGAGAACTGGACCCGGCACACCAGCCGGGTGATCGGCTCGGTCGAACTGCACGTCGACTGGACCGTCCCGATCGAGGAGCTGCGCACCGAGCTCTACTCGATGCTGCAGGAGAACCCGCTGTGGGACCGCCGCGAATGGGTGCTGCAGGCCGTGGACGTCCAGCCGAACGGCCTGGTCACGATGCGGGCGCTGATGAGCGCCGCGGACTCGGCGAGCGCCTGGGACCTGCGCTGCGACGTCCGCGAGCACCTCATCGCCTACATCCGCAAGCACCATCCCGAGGCGCTCCCCCGCTTCCGTACCGACGACGACGGCCCGGAGGTCCCCCGGAGGGGCGCCGCCGCGGGCCCGGACGGCGGGGACGCCGACGTCACGGCGACCGATCCCCGCGCGCGCGACCGCGAGATGCGGGGCGGGGAGGTCGACGACCACGTCCGGGCCGCCTCCGAGAACGGCGACGGCCCGGCGCGCGCGAGGTCCGGCGCGGTGCCGCTCAGGCGAGGCTGATCTTCCCGCCCTGCACGGTGATCTTCTTCTCCTCGAGCGGCTTGTCCGCCGGGGGCCGCGCCACCGACCCGTCGGAGATCTTGAACTTGCTGCCGTGGCACGGGCAGTTGATCGTGCCGCCGGACACCGACCCGACGGTGCAGCCGCGGTGGGTGCAGGTCGCCGAGAAGGCCTTGAACTCGCCCTGCGACGGCTGGGTCACCACCACCTTCTCCGACTCGAAGACCTTGCCGCCGCCCACCGGGATGTCGCCGGTCGACGCGAGCGCCCCACCGCCCCCGCCCCCGCCGCCGCTGCCGCCGTCCGCGCTGTCGCCGCCGCCGGACGACCCGCCGCACGCGGCCGCCAGCCCCGCGACGCCCGCCAGCCCGGCCCCGATGAGCAGGCCGCGGCGGGACCCGCCCGCCGGCGCCGCGCCCTCGTCCGCCGGGGCCGCCGGCGGCTCCACGGCCGCGGGCTCGGCCCGCTCGTCGGTCGCGTCCGCCCGCGTCTCGGACTGCTGTGGCATCGTCTCCGCCCTCCGCTTGAACTCGGTTCCCGATCTCCCTGCGTCACCAGGGAGTACGGAGCGGGAGCGGCGTCGGTTCAAATCCGAACCAAAACGGATGATCTCCGCGGCGGGCCGGCGGCGCCGGTCAGCTGATGACGATGCCGCCGTTCTTCACCTGCACCGGGTACTCCTTCAGCGGCCGCGACGCCGGGCCGTGCGCGACGGAACCATCGGTGATCTTGAATTCGCTGCCGTGGCAGGGGCACTTGATCACCCCGCCGGCCACCTTGTTCACCAGGCAGCCCTGGTGCGTGCAGATCGCGGTGAACGCCTTGAACGCGCCCTGCTGCGGCTGCGTCACGACCACCTTGGTGTCGGCGAAGGTCTTGCCGCCGCCCACCGGGATGTCGGCCGCCTTCGCGACCTCCTTGCCGCCGAGGTCCTTCGGCTCCTTGTTCTGGTTCGTCGCGCAGCCGGCGGCGAGCAGCGCCGCGCCCGCCGCGCCCGCGCCGCACAGCACCGTCCGGCGGCCGACTCCCGCCGCCCCGGCGGACCCCGCGTCGTCGCGCGGGGCTCCGGGCGTCACTTCGTTGGTCATGCCCCCATGATCCTGGACGGCGCGGCGCGCCCCGCACCGACCCACCGGCGCGGCCGAACCCGGGCCGGGCCGCCGGAGCGCACGGCCCCGGCGGGACGGCCCCGGCGGGACGGCCCCGGCGGGACGGCCCCGGCGGGACGGCGCGGGGTCAGCCGAGGATCTTGGCGAGGAACTGGCCGGTGTGGCTGCCCTCGACCTTCGCCACGTCCTCCGGGGTGCCGGTGGCGACGACGGTGCCGCCGCGCGACCCGCCCTCCGGGCCCATGTCGACGATCCAGTCCGCGGTCTTGATCACGTCCAGGTTGTGCTCGATGACGATCACCGTGTTGCCCTTGTCGACCAGGCCGTTCAGCACGCCGAGGAGCTTGCGGATGTCCTCGAAGTGCAGGCCGGTGGTCGGCTCGTCCAGCACGTAGATCGTCCGGCCGGTGGAGCGCTTCTGCAGTTCGGCGGCCAGCTTGACGCGCTGCGCCTCGCCGCCCGACAGCGTCGGCGCGGGCTGGCCCAGCCGGACGTAGCCGAGGCCGACGTCGTTCAGCGTCTTCAGGTGCCGGTGGATCGCCTTGATCGGCTCGAAGAACTCGGTGGCCTGCTCGATCGGCATGTCGAGCACCTCGGAGATCGTCTTGCCCTTGTAGTGGACCTCGAGCGTCTCGCGGTTGTAGCGGGCGCCGTGGCACACCTCGCACGGGACGTAGACGTCCGGCAGGAAGTTCATCTCGATCTTGATGGTGCCGTCGCCGGAGCAGTTCTCGCAGCGGCCGCCCTTGACGTTGAAGGAGAACCGGCCCGGCTGGTAGCCGCGCACCTTCGCCTCGGTGGTCTGCGCGAACAGCTTGCGGATGTGGTCGAACACGCCGGTGTAGGTCGCCGGGTTGGAGCGCGGCGTCCGCCCGATCGGCGACTGGTCGACGTGCACGACCTTGTCGAGCTGGTCGACGCCGTTGACCCGCTTGTGCTTGCCGGGGACGGTCTTCGCGCCGTTCAGCTGCTTGGCCAGCGAGTTGTACAGGATGTCGTTGACCAGCGTCGACTTGCCGGACCCGGACACGCCCGTCACCGCGGTCAGCACGCCGAGCGGGAACGCCACGTCCACGTTGCGCAGGTTGTTCTGCTGCGCGCCCTTCACGGTGACCTCGCGGCCCCGGGTGCGCGGCCGGCGGATCTCCGGCACCTCGATCGACCGGCGGCCCGACAGGTACGCGCCCGTCAGCGAGCGCTCGGACTTCAGCAGCTCGTCGACCGTGCCGGACACGACGATCTCGCCGCCGTGCTCGCCGGCGCGCGGGCCGATGTCGACCACCCAGTCGGCGGCGGCGATGGTGTCCTCGTCGTGCTCGACGACGATCAGGGTGTTGCCCATGTCGCGGAGCCGGATCAGCGTCTCCAGCAGCCGGTGGTTGTCGCGCTGGTGCAGGCCGATCGACGGTTCGTCCAGCACGTACAGCACGCCGACCAGGCCGGACCCGATCTGCGTCGCGAGCCGGATGCGCTGCGCCTCGCCGCCCGCGAGCGTCGCGGACGCGCGGTCGAGCGTGAGGTAGTCGAGCCCGACGTCCAGCAGGAACCCGAGCCGGGCGTTGATCTCCTTCAGCACCCGCTCGGCGATGTGCTTCTCGCGCTCGTTCAGCTCCATCGCCAGCAGGAACTTCGCGGCCTCGCCGATCGGCATGGCCGCGACCTCGGCGATCGACATCCCGCCCATGGTGACCGCCAGCACGACCGGCTTCAGCCGGGCGCCCTCGCAGGTCGGGCACGGGATCTCGCGCATGTAGCCCTCGAAACGCTCCCGGCTGGAGTCGCTCTCGGACTCGGCGTGCCGCCGCTGGATGTACGGGATCACGCCCTCGTAGGCGGTGTAGTACGAGCGCGTCCGGCCGTACCGGTTCTTGTACCGGACGTGGACCTGCGTCTCGTGCCCGTTGAGGATCGCCTTGCGCGCCTTGGCGGGCAGCTTCTCCCACGGAGTGTTCAGGTCGAAGCCCATGGCGTCGCCCAGCGCGGACAGCAGGCGCAGGAAGTAGTCGCTCACGTGCCCGCCCGACCACGGCTGGATCGCGCCCTCGCCGAGCGTCAGCTCACCGTCGGGGATGACCAGCTCGGGGTCGACCTCCATGCGGGTGCCGAGACCGGTGCAGTCGGGGCAGGCGCCGTACGGCGAGTTGAACGAGAACGACCGCGGCTCCAGCTCCTCGAACGACAGGTCGTCGTACGGGCAGTACAGGTGCTCGGAGTACATCCGGGTGCGGTTCTCGTCGTCCTCGGGGAGGTCGACGAAGTCGAGGACGATCGTCCCGCCCGCGAGGCCGAGCGCGGTCTCCACCGAGTCGGCGAGCCGCTGCCGCGCGGTGTCCTTCACCGAGAGCCGGTCGACCACGACGGAGATGTCGTGCTTCTCCTGCTTCTTCAGCTTCGGCGGCTCGTCCAGCCGGATCATCGCGCCGTCGACCAGCGCCCGCGAATAGCCCTTGGACTGCAGCTCGCGGAACAGCTCGAGGTACTCGCCCTTGCGGCCGCGGATGACCGGCGCCAGCACCTGGAACCGGGTGCCGGCCTCCAGTTCCAGCACCCGGTCGACGATCTGCTGCGGCGCCTGCCGGCTGATCGGCCGGCCGCATTCGGGGCAGTGCGGGTGCCCGATCCGGGCGTACAGCAGCCGCAGGTAGTCGTAGACCTCGGTGATCGTCCCGACCGTCGACCGGGGGTTCTTGCTGGTCGACTTCTGGTCGATCGACACCGCCGGGGACAGGCCCTCGATGAAGTCGACGTCGGGCTTGTCCATCTGCCCGAGGAACTGCCGGGCGTAGGCCGACAGCGACTCGACGTACCGGCGCTGCCCCTCGGCGAAGATCGTGTCGAACGCCAGGCTGGACTTCCCGGACCCCGACAGACCGGTGAACACGATCATGGCGTCCCGCGGCAGGTCGAGCGAGACGTCCTTCAGGTTGTGCTCGCGTGCTCCACGCACGATGAGTCGGTCATGCACGGCGTACTTCCGGTTCCTCTTCTGGGCGCGGTGATGGGGAGAGACGGGCGCTCTCCAGGCTAGCCAGGGGGTCCGACAGAATCCCCCGAGTCGTTAACAGCGGCGGTCGCCGCCGCATTTCGTGCCGCGCCCCGCCCGTCCCCGGACGGTCCCGGCGGCACTCTGGCACCGTACACGTGTTCGAACGCCCCCCGCCACCGCAACCCGCCTACCGGGGCCGGAGGGCGTCCTTGACCAGGGCGACGGTGCGGCGCCGCAGGTCATCGGACCAGCCGCCGGCGACGGCCCCGTGGCCGGTGGCGGCGACGAGGGCCATGACCTCGTCGAGCCGGGCGTCGGCGCGGACCGTCCCGGCGCGCCGGCCGGCCTCCAGGAGGGCGCCGAAGGCGTCGGCGAGCGCCATGATCTGGTCGCCGGGCTCGATCTCGGTGCCCTCCTCGGCGAGCAGGCCGACGACAGGGCCGATGTTCGCCGAACTGTCGACGAGGAACGTGACGTAGTCGTAGAAGGCGGTGGCGGGATCGCCGTCCGCGGCGAGGGCGGCGGCGCGGTCGATGAGCCGCTGCCGGAGCTCCTTCATGATCGCCGCGAGCAGGTCGCGCTTGGTCGGGAAGTGCCGGAAGACGGTGCCGACGGCCACGCCCGCGCGGGCGGCGACCTCCTCGGTGGAGGCGGCGGCGCCGTGCTCGGTGAACACCTCCTCGGCGGCGGCGAGGATGCGGGCGCGGTTGCGCCGGGCGTCGGCGCGCAGGGGCTTGTCCGGGGTCATCCGTCCGTCCATTGACAAGATGAGTCGCGACTCATATTTTGCAATGTGAGTTCCCACTCATGTTAGTCCGCTCCGAAGGGGATGCCGCATGCCCGACCGGACGCCGCGCGAGCTGTTCGCGCGCTTCCAGCACAACGTCCTCGCCGGCGAGGGCGGGTTCGCCGAGGAGATGCTCGCCGAGGACGTCGCGATCGAGATGCCGTTCGCGCCGGCCGGCCACGCCAGGCGGATCGAGGGCCGCGCCGCGGTCACGGCCATGGTCCGGCAGGGCCGCGAGGCGCTGCCCATCGCCTTCGAGGAGTTCCGGGACGTCGTGATCCACGAGACCGCCGATCCCGAGGTGATCGTCGCCGAGTACGCGCTGGTGGCGTCGGTGCCCGGGAGCGGCCGCCGCGCGTCGGCCGCCTTCGCCGTGGTCCTGCGGGCGCGGGACGGGCGCATCGTGCACTGGCGCGAGTACCAGGACCGCGCGGCGATCACCGAGGCGCTCGCCGGGTGACCCGCCGCGCGGGCTACTCGTCGTCCAGCGCGAACGACAGGTAGCGGTCGGCCGAGCGGCGCACGGCGTCCTTGCCGTCGGTATAGACGATCTTCCGCCACCAGGCGCCGTAGACGCGGTCGAACTCGTAGGGCTCCAGCAGCCGCAGCGCGCGCCGCACCGTCCGGGGCCGCTCGGGGATGTAGTTCGGGTAGCTGTACATGAAGCTGACCCAGTCCCGGTCGTTGACGACCTGGAGGATGTCGCCGGAGAACAGCGCGCGGGCGTCGCGCCAGTGCAGCACCTGGCCGCCGTCGAAGTGGACGCCCGCGTTGATCAGCGTGAGGCCGTCGGCCAGCTCGAAGGTGTCGCCCTCCCAGAAGACGACGGACGCGTCGGGGCGGGCCACCCACCGGCGGTCGGCCTCGTGGATGTAGACGGGCGCGTCGAACGCGTGCGCCCACTCGATCATCGTGCCGTAGTAGTGCGGGTGGCTGATCGCGATCGCGGTGATGCCGCCCATGTCGTCGACCTCGCGGATCAGCTGGTCGTCGATGTGGGTGACCATGTCCCACAGGACGTTGCCGGTCGGGGCGCGCAGCAGCAGCGCCCGCTGGCCGATGGCGATGGACGGCTCGGTGCCGATGCCGACGACGTCCAGGCCCTCCTCCTCGACGCGGCCGCGATGGCCGGCGGCGCGCAGCTCCTCCAGGCTCGTCCAGCGCTGGCCCTCCCAGCCGACGTACTGCCGCTCGTCCTCGCAGATGGGGCAGTCGGGACGCGGCTCGCCGTACTGGACGCCGCAGGTGGCGCAGATGGGGTATTCCATGATCCACATTGTGGTACCGGAACGGCGCCGGAGTGAGCAGAAACGCACGGCCGGGCGCCGCGGGCCGCCTGGTGCGGGCGCGGCGGCTGCGCCAGGATGAAGCCTCCGACGGAGACGGGGGTGCCGGCATGGGGAACGCGGTGGAGACCTGGCGGTTGGCGATCGGCGAGGCGGACGCGGGCGCGGAGCGGGTGGCGGAGCGCGTCGCCGGACTCACCGAGCACGAGCTGCGAGCGCCGTCGGCGCTGCCGGGCTGGACCCGCGGGCACGTCGCGACGCACATCGCCCGCAACGCGGACTCGCTGTGGAACCTGCTGGAGTGGGCGCGGACCGGCACGGTGATCCCGCAGTACCCGAGCTTTGAGAGCCGCGTCGCCGACATCGAGGCGGGCGCGGTTCGCAGCGCCCGCGAGCTGGCCGACGACGTGCGGGCCACGGCGGCGCGGTTCGCCGAGCAGGTCCGCACTATGCCGGACGAGGCGTGGAACGCTCCCGTCGCGGCGATGGCGGGCTGGAAGCACCCCGCCTGGTACACGGTGCTGCGCCGCTGGCACGAGGTGGAGGCGCACCACACCGACCTCGCCGCCGGGTACGGGCCCGCCGACTGGCCCGAGCCGTACGTGCGGTGGGCGCTGACCAGCACGCTCACCGACCTCGCCGCGCTGCCGGCGGGGCAGTGGGGCGAGTTGGCCGGGTACCGGATCACCGCGACCGACTCGGGCGAGTCCGCCGGCCTCGGCTGGACGGCGGGCGGGCCGGAGGCGTCCGGGTCAGGACGCGCACTGCTGGGCTGGCTGAGCGGCCGCTCGGACGGCGCGGGCGTGACGCTGCGCCCCGACGGGCCGGTGCCCGTCCCGCCGCCGTGGCCGCACCGGCCGTCCGGGTTCTGACCGTCCGGGCTCTGACCAGGCCGGGCTCCCGCTAGCCCGGGTCGTCCCCGCCCGCCAGGAGGCGCAGCACGGCCACCGAGCGGACGATGATCGTGCCGCGCGCGACGGCCACACCGCCGCGCAGCGGGTCGGAGGCGAGGAGCTGCGCGACCTTGCGGCGGCCCATCCCCGCCCAGCGGCCGAGGTCCTGCTGGGAGACCGGCACCTCGATCCGGACGGCGTCGTCCGGCGCGGCGACGCCGTCGGCGCGCTCCTCCTTCAGCGGCGTCCCGAACCGGGCGGCCAGCCGCAGCAGCCGGCTCGCGAGCCGCCGCTCGGCCTCGTCGGGGAAGTGCGCCATGCGCAGCTCGTTGGCGTCGCGGAGCCGTTCGGCGAGGACCGCGGCGACGGCCCACGCCGACCCGGGGTGGGCGTCCAGCACGCCGCGGAACCGGTCGGCGGGCAGCACCAGCGCCTCGACGCGGGTGAGCGCCTCGACGTTGGCGTGCCGGACGCCGCCGTCCGCCGCCTCCATCTCGCCGACGAGGTCGCCGGGCCCGAGCACGTCGAGGATCGCGATCTCGCCGTCCCGGTCCGCCCACACCTTCACCGCGCCGGTGCGCAGCACGAAGACCTGCGACGCGCGGGTGTGCTCGCGCGTCAGGAAGGCCCCGGGCCGGATCACGGCGGGGGCGCCGGTGCGGCGCAGCGCCTCCCGCGCCGCCGCCGGCAGCGCGTCCCAGAACGGTGCGGATGCCATCTCGCCTCCTCGCGGAACCGGGCGGGGCTCCCCGCCGCGAGGTCTCGCCTCACGGGGCGCCCGTGTCCAGTGAACGCGGCGGCACGCCGATGGACCGCGTAGTTCGTCACATGTCAAGCGACCTGTCCGAGGCGAGCCACTTGTCCAGCGCCACGATCCGCCGGGCGCAGTCCGCCGCGCCGGCCTCGTCGCCGAGCGCCCGCCGCGACTGCGCCTGCAGTTCGAGCGCGGCCCGCCGGCCACCATGATCGTCCATGTCGCGGCGGATCGCGATCTCGGCCTCGAAATGCTCGCAGGCGTCGGCGTGCTCGCCGAGCAGCCGGCACGCGCGGGCCATCGCGTGCAGCGCGTACGCCTGCTCGCGGGCGTCGCCGACCTCGGTGGCGGCCCGCAGCGCCCGCGCCCCGGTGGCGCGGGCCTCGGCGGCCCGGCCGAGGTCCAGGTGGATGGCGGCGAGATGGACCAGCGCGGTCGCCTCGCTGTGCCGGTCGCCGACCTCGCCGAGGACGCGCAGCGCCTCCAGCTCCATCTCCAGCGCCTCTTCGGGGCGCCCGCTGCGGCGCAGGACGGCGGCGAAGGTGTCCATGCCGACGCCCATGCCGTACCAGTCGCCACCGGCCCGCCTGATC
The DNA here is from genome assembly GCF_040651755.1 of Actinomadura sp. NPDC048394. Taxonomy (NCBI): domain Bacteria; kingdom Bacillati; phylum Actinomycetota; class Actinomycetes; order Streptosporangiales; family Thermomonosporaceae; genus Actinomadura; species Actinomadura sp. NPDC048394. The sequence continues at coordinate 29,087 of NZ_JBEZJL010000105.1, forward strand.
CGCAGCGCCTGGGCGGCGGCGCGCTCGGCGTCCTCGGGCAGGCCGAGCCGAAGGTAGGTGCGGGCGAGGCTGCCGAGGGTCCCGGCCAGTCCGCTCTGCGCGCCGAGCCCGTGCCACAGGTCGAGCGCCTCCAGCCCGAGGACGAACGCCTCCTGAGGGCGGCCGAGGCGGCGCATGACCACCGACAGGTGCTCCAGGTCGTGCGCCTCGCCGTGCTGGTCGCCGATCTCCCGGCGGATCTCCAGGGCGCGCAGTAGCTGCTCGCGGGCCTCGCGGTAGCGGCCGAGCCGCCAGTGGACGATGCCGATCTGCGCGACGGTCTCGGCCTCGCCGTGCCGGTCGCCGGTGTCGCGGTGCAGGCGCAGCGCCTGCCCGCAGTAGGTGAACGCCTCCGGGTACCGGGCCGCGTCGCACATCAGCATGCCCAGGGTGGTCAGCGCGCGCGCCTCCCCGTGACGGGCGCCCAACGCCTGGTACGTGCGCAGTGCTTGTTCGGCGTCCCGCAGCGCCATCTCGCGCAGTCCCAGCGCGGCGTTCATCCGGGCCAGTTCGGTGAGCGCCTGGGCCGCGCCGTGCCCGTCCGCCATGTCCTGGCGGATGTAGAGCGCCTCCAGCGCGTGCGAGACCGCCTCGTGGACGTTCCCGAGGCGGCGGTGCACCTGCGCGAGCGTCAGCAGCGTCTCCGCAACCCCGGGCTGGTCGCCGATCCGGCGGCGCACCTCCAGCGCCTCCCCCGCGTGGTCGAGCGCGATCTCGTAGTCGCCGAGCCCGAGCCGGGCGCGGGCGAGCGTGTCGTGGTCCTTGGCGAGGCCGCCGCGGTCGTCCATCTCGCGGTGGATGTCCAGCGACCGGCGCGCGTGCTCGATCGCGGTGAGGTAGCGGCCGAGCGCCACGTGCACGTCGGCGAGCGTGGCGAGCGCGGCCGCCTCGCCGTACCGGTCGGGCGGCTCGACCGTCCGGAACGCGCGCCGCGCGTCCTCCCCGTACCCGATCGCCTGGACGGAGCCGCCCGCCTCGAAGTGCGCCACCGCCAGGTTGTGCAGCATGACGGCGGCGGCCGCCCAGTCCTCCTCCGTGCGGGCGGCGTGCAGGCCCGCCTGGTGGACGGCGATGTTGTCCTCGCTGTAGCGGCGGAACTCCTGGAAGTCGAACAGCGCGTCCGCCAGCTCCCAGCAGGTGCGGTGCAGGCCGAGGCGGGCCGCCTGGTGCACGGCGGCGACCAGGTTGCGCCGCTCGGCCTCGAACCACGCCAGCGCCACCGCCCGCTCGGCCCCCGCCGCCGCGCGGGCCGCCGTGGCCCGGCCCGGCCGTGGGGGGGGGGGGGGCCGGGCCCCCGGCGCGCCCCGCCCCCCCCCGCCCCGCCGGCGCGGCGGGCGCGCCCGCGCGGGCGCGGCCGCCCGCGC